>NZ_OBDX01000056.1:0-11807 GCF_900215185.1 Pseudomonas sp. LAMO17WK12:I10
GGGGGCCAAACAATAGAAGAACAGGACAATGGCACTCAGAACAAGGCGATCTGTTCATGGTAACACCTGCTCCGAGCGGTTTCGTGGTGATGCCCAGGCGCTGGGTAGTGGAGCGAACTCATGCCTGGAATGAGAGGGCTCGACGACTAATTATGCATCACGACCGGTTGTTCGCTGTGAGTGAGGCGTGGGTGTGGCTGGCCGAAGCGCGCATACTCGCGCGCCGACTCACGACATGATTTTGTCTACACCCTCCTACGACTCTCTGAAAAGTGAAAGCCGCCAGTCTCGCTTCCACACGAGAGGGTGGCAGCCATGCATGGGTGTGGAAGACCGGGGAGTCCTTGGTACCCAAAACCCGGCGCACTCGAAAGTGCCCCACGCATGGTCGCCATAACACGGATCTGCGGACATAAAACGCCAGCAGTCGCTGTTGAGCGCTGTACCAATGACTTTTCCAGACTTCCACATCCGGGTCGTTGAAACTGCAACGACCCACGCAGACTGCCCGATCAAATTCAGGGGTACAACCCGCCCAAAGGCGTTCCAGAGTTTCTAGGAAACCCCTTACAAAACAAAGCGAAAAATCGACTGCCAGCTCGCCGCAAAACTGCCATCTCGCTCATGCGCGGTCCCTGTAGCCGCTGCCGCAGGCTGCGATCGGTCGCGCAGCGGCCGCAATGGCGGCCACCAGGGCAATGGTTGGCGACGGCTTCGCCATCGAGCGCAGCCTGCGGCAGCGGCTACAGGAATCGGCAAGCGAGCGGGGTAATGATCCAAGTACTTGAAGCCGTTCAGATTTTTTAATCTTTACAGAGCGGTTGTAACTTCGCCGCAGATAGGTACAATGGCGCGGCTCGCCGTCAGGTGAGCGTCGTTATGGTGACCCCATTGGTCCCCTCGCAACGATCAGCCGTGAACCCGGTCAGGCCTGGAAGGGAGCAGCCGCAGCGGTGACATTGTGTGCCGGGGTGTGGCTGGTGGGGTTGCCTCCATAACGCCCTCTGTCGGTCCTCGACGAATATTCTGAATTCCCCCCTGTTTTACCTGATCTGGTCTCTCGCCGGTCGCTCGTTTCATTTCCCCAATCGTTCCTGCAATAACTGCGCAAACGCGTCCCGTGCGGTGTGGCGTTGTATTTCCTTGTTCCAGACAAAGCGAATGTCGATCGGCTGCAGGTCGGCGAAACGGTGGCGCGCCAGGCCCGCGGACAGGGTGTAGCGGTCGAGCACGCCTTCCGGGGCCAGGGTCATGCCGGCGCCGGCGCTGACGCAGTCGATAATGGTGCCCCAACTGGCGTAACCGATGATGGTCGCGGTCACGTCGTGGGCGTTCAGCCAATGCTCCAGGGCGCGGCGATAAGGGCAGCCGCCGGGCCACATGAACAGGGTCTGGTCTTGCAGGTCCCGCGGGTTCAGCACGGGCGCGGCGTTGGCGCTGGTAACCAGCACCAGGGGCTCGCTGTACAGGGCGGTGCGCTCCAGTTTCGGAGGGAGGGTGTCGACCGCGACCAGTGCGCCATCGATCCGGTGATGTTGCAGTTCCTCGAACAGCTGCGACCAGGTGCCGGTTACCAGCTCCAGGGTGACCTGTGGAAAGCGCTGATGGAATTCCGCCAGTAGGGGCGGCAAGCGCCCGCCGGCGCAGGATTCGATGGCGCCGATGCGCAGGATACCGCTGGGTTCGGCCTTGCGGTCGACCGCCCGTTTGGCCTCATCCACCAGGGCCAGGATGCGCTCGCTGTAGCCGAGAAAGATTTCCCCGTCCGGGCTGATTTTCAGCCCGCGGCCGGCACGGATAAACAGGCGGGCGCCCAACTCGCCTTCCAGTTGCTTGAGGCGGTTGGTGATGTTGGAGGGCACGCAATGCAGTTGTTCGGCCGCTCGGGCAATGCTGCCGGTGCGGGCGACCGCTTTCACCATTTTCAGTTGGCTCAGTTCCATTGCTCATTTCCAGTGAGGTCTGGTCTCAGTATCCGTTAATTGTGGTGAGTTGTGGCGGGCGGGAGACTGAAGGCCTTCCTTGTGCTGCCGAGTGCCTGTGTCTTGAACATCTCTCCTGCGTTGAAGCTGGTCCTGGCGACCGCCGCGGTCATTCTGTGTTGGGCCTACTCCCCGGTGGGTATTCATATTGGGCTGGAAGGCTACGAACCTGGCCATCTGGCGTTGCTGCGCTTTCTGATTGCTTCGCTGTTCATGGGGGGCATCGCCCTGGTGAAGAGAATCTCCCTGCCACGCTGGCGCGATCTGCCCTGGTTGCTGGTGCTGGGCTTTTTTGCCATCGCCCTGCATCACGTCAGCCTCAACTATGGCCAGCAGGGGTTGAGCGCGGGGGCATCCAGTGTGCTGGCGCAGTCGGCGCCGATCTTCAGCACCCTGATTGCGTTTTTCTGGTTGAGGGAGCCGGTCAGCGGTTGGCGCTGGGGGTGTGTCGGGCTGGGGTTGCTGGGGGCGGTCGTGGTGGTCTGGGGCGACCAGGGCGTGGCGTCGATCGAGCCCCGGGGATTACTGGTGCTGCTGGCGGCCTTCTCCTGGGGCTTGTACTTCGTTTTGCAGCGGCGCTATTCGGGGCGTTACGACCTGCTGACTACCGTGTGCTACATGGTCTGGGCCGGCACCTTGCTGTTGAGCCTGTATTGGCCGGGGCTGGCGGTCGCGGTGGTCCAGGCGCCGTGGCGGGTGAACCTGGCGGTGTTGCTGCTGGGGCTGTTTCCCAGTGCGCTGGCTTACCTGGCGTGGGCCTATGTGCTGGCGCGGGTCGAAGTCAGCCGGGCATCCATTGCCATGTACCTGATACCGCCGATCGCCATGCTGCTGGCGGCGCTGGTCCTGCATGAGCGGGTGCATGGCGCGGTGATCGTGGGCGCGGCGATCGTCCTCGGCAGTGTGATGGCGATGCAGCTGGAGGGGCGCTGGGCGCGGCGCCGCTCCGTGCTGCCGGGCTCTATCGGCACGGCTCCTGTTCACTCCGGGGTGAGGCAAAACACCCTGAGCCGATGCCCGTCCGGGTCCAGGGCGACGAAGGTGTAGCCGAAGTCCAGGGTGGTCGGGGCCTGGGCGATGTTCACGGCGGATTCGGCCCATTGGCCGTGCAGCAGGTCGACGGTCTGCTTATCGGCCACGGCCAGGGCCAGTTCGCCGCCACCGCCGGTGACTTGGGTGGCTGGTTCGACATCCTGTCTGGACCAGAGGCCGAGCTTGAGCCCCGAATCAAGAATGAACAGGGCAAAGGTCGGCGACAGCTCGACCGGTGGCCTGTCCAGCAGGCGGCTGTAAAAGTTGGCGCTGGTGGCGGGGCTGTCGACGTAAAGCAGAAGGTAAGTGCTGGTAGCGATCATCTGGACTCCTGGAGAGGTTGGGCTGCGCACACCAGCTTAAGGGGCGCCGCTGTCAGTTCCTGTCAGGAGTCATCTGGGGGAAATGAAGAGGAGGCAGGCTATCGGCTTCGATAGGGCTGCCTCCTCTGCGTGTTGCTCGGCTCTAAGGCTTGGACAAGGCCAGGTCTACCGCTGCTATCAGCTTTCCCAGGTCCTTCGGGGTGGCTTTGTGAATGACACCGAACAGATACGCCCGCTGTTCGTCTTCGTCGCCCAGATCTGCGAAAAAGGCTTTCAGCTTCACCCCGAGTACATCGGCCAGCAGGAACAGGGCTTCCACACTGGGGGTGTAGGTGCCGGTTTCGAAGCGGCTGATGGTTTTAGGGTCAAAACCGGTTTTTTCGCCTAGTTCAGCCTGAGTAAGCCCCGCTACCTTGCGGTAACGCCTGATGGCTGGACCCAAACTTGAAATTTGCATCGCTCAATTCCCATTTAGAATCAAGAACTTAACGATAAATCTTTGCATTAGGCAACGCCATGATTCATCACCTCGCCTTGCAAAATGTGATGCAATTCGTAGAATCGACGCTTCGGACAGGCATTTGGTGATCTAGTTTCAGAAGATGAACTGATGAAACAAGAACTCATTGCATTTTCCTTGTTCACCAGAATCGAGGGTATGGCGCAGGCGCGAACGTCTCGCTGATGATTGCCAGTGTCCCACCCGCCAAATTCGGCTGATCCCTGACTGATTTTAGTTGATCTTCGTCGATTCGAAGATCAATGACGGTGCGGGTCGCTGTACGGTTGCAATTGTGTCAGGTGGGGCGAGACGGTGCGCCATTTTTCTCGGTCGGCCTCTTGCCGGCTTGTCTGGGCTGGCATTGTCGAATGCTGTCTATGGAGTTTTAACGTGCGTCTGAATGTGCCGGTCACCTCTGTTCAGCAGATACCTTCGGAGCAGCAGCCTGAGCCTGCCTGGGTTTGCGAAGTGAGTGAGGATGAACGCCCAAACATCTCTTCCGGGCCTCGTGCCTTGGTCGAGCGGTTTAACCGCTAGCGACAGTGAGCCAGACTCATGGATGAGAAATACCGCAGGGCCGTGGATGCAGCCGCCATTTTTTCCGAGACCGACCTGACCGGCCGGATCACTTACGTCAACGACCAGTTCTGTTCGATTTCCGGCTACAGCCGTGAAGAGCTGCTGGGCGCCAATCACCGGATCCTCGGCTCCGGCCTGCACCCCCCCGAATTTTTCAGCACCATGTGGCGCACCATTGCCCTGGGCCAGGTCTGGAAGGGCGAGATCTGCAACCGGGCCAAGGATGGGACCTTGTATTGGGTCGACAGCACCATTGTGCCCTTGCTCGATGATGCCACTGGTCGGGTCCAGCGTTATGTGGCGATCCGTTTCGATATCAGCGAAAAACGGCGCTTGTTGCACTCGCTGCAATGGCGGGTCGGGCACGATGTGCTGACCGGTTTGCCCAACCGTTCCTTTCTGTCCGACCTGCTCAACCAGGCGCTGGACTACTCGCGCAAGGAGAACATTGCGCTGGCGGTGTGCATGCTCGATCTCGACGGCTTCAAGGCGGTCAACGATGGCTACGGGCATGCCAGCGGCGACCTGTTGCTGGTGGAGGTAGCGGCGCGCCTGCGCTCGATCATTCGCGGCGAAGACGTGGTGGCGCGGCTGGCTGGGGACGAGTTCGTGCTGATCCTGCGTCATGTGCGCGACATTCGCGAGTTGCGGGCGGCGCTGTACCGGGTGCTGGGGGTGATCGCCACCCCTTATCTGATCCAGGACAAGGAGATCAACGTCTGCGCCAGCATCGGCGTCACGCTGTTTCCCGCCGATAACGATGATGCCGACACCTTGCTGCGGCATGCCGACCAGGCGATGTACGTGGCCAAGCAGAGCGGGCGCAACCGCTTCCACTTGTTCGATGTGTCGCGGGACCGCGAGGTCAAGGCCACCCACCAGACCGTGGAGCGGGTCCGGCAGGCGCTGGCGGCCGGCGAGCTGTGCCTGCACTTTCAACCCAAGGTCAACATGCGCAGCGGCGAGGTGGTGGGTTTCGAGGCGTTGCTGCGTTGGCAGCATCCGCAGCGGGGCATGGTTGCGCCTCGGGAGTTCCTGCCGTTGGTGGAGGAGACCGACCTGATCGTCGATATCGGCGAGTGGGTGATGGAGCAGGTCATGGCCCAGTTGCGGCAATGGCAGTTGGCCGGACAGCGTTGGCCGGTCAGCGTCAATATCGCCGCGCGGCATTTCCAGCGGGGGGATTTCGTCGACCGGCTCAAGGCGGTGCTCGAGCGCCATCCGCAGATTGCCCCGCAGTTGCTGGACCTGGAAATCGTCGAGGCGGTGGCGGTGGAGAATCTCCAGCACGTCAGCGCTTGCCTCGAGGCCTGCCAGGCGCTGGGCGTGCAATTCTCCCTGGGGGATTTCGGCACCGGGCATTCGTCGCTGAGCTACCTCAAGCGCTTGCGCACCCAGACCATCAAGATCGACCGCATGTTCGTGCGCGACATGCTGCACGACAAGGGCGACCTGGCGCTGACCCAGGCCCTGATCGGCCTGGCCCGGGCATTTGACCGGCAGGTGGTAGCCGAAGGCCTGGAAACCATGGAGCACGGCGAGTTGCTGATGTCGCTGGGCTGCGACGTGGCGCAAGGCTATTTCATCGCCCCGCCCATGCCGGCCAGCGAGGTGCCGGGCTGGGTGGCGACCTTCCTGCCGCCGCTGGAATGGTGTCCGCAGGACGAAGCCGGCTGACAGCTACGGCGCCCCATAGCTTTGCGGGGCGCTCTCGGTCGGCCTGTGGCCGGTGTACAAACCGATGATGTCGTCGATCTCTCCTGACATCTTCATGCGCAACAAGGTGCGCAGCACTCGTTGCACCGGTAGTGCCGGATCGTTGCGGATGACGCAGCCGACCGCCTGTTCCTGCAGGACGGCCACGCCATGCAACTGCTGGTCGGGTGGCAGGGTCTGATTGAACCAATCCAGCGTCCATTGGTTGCTCACCGCGTAGCGGTAGCGGCCGGCCCAGAGCTTGTGCAGCACCTGTTCCTGGTTGCGCGCGTCGTCGCGGATCAACTGGCGGCTGTCGAACAAGGGTTGCAGGGAAGGGTAGGTGTAGCTGAGGACGGTGCCGATGGGCTGCATCGGTAGCTCCCCGGGAATGACCGGGAGCGGGGGACGCTCGTGGCTGACCAGCAGGTCGCGCTGGACGAACAGCGGGATGCTCCAGATGTAATCGCCGGACGGGTTGGGCAGCCAGGGTTGGGCGACATAGCAGCGGACATCGATTTCCTTGTGGTCCATGGCTGCCTGCACGCGGGCCCGGGCCAGGACATGGAACTCGGCCGGGTTGCCGACCTGGGTGGCGAGGCTGGCCATCAGGTCGTGGAGAATGCCCTGGGTGGGCCGGCCACGTTCGATCTGTACCACGGGCATGGCCCAGCTGTCGGGGATCGAGAAGCGCAGGGCCGGTTCTGCGGCAAAACCATTCATGGCAACCAGCAGAAAGGCGCCCAAGGCTAAACGCATAGAGTCTCCACGCAGGAAAAGGCCGCTGACGAGCCCGACAAAAAGCAGCTTAGCCAGATTAGACGAGCGCACCGGATGCAATTTCGCCCTTGCTCCGCTAGCATTACGGGCTTCCGCTTCCCAGTTGCGACGGTTTTCGATGAGTTATCAGGTTCTTGCACGTAAATGGCGTCCGCGCTCGTTTCGCGAAATGGTCGGCCAGACCCATGTGCTCAAGGCTCTGATCAATGCCTTGGACAGTCAGCGGCTGCACCATGCCTATCTGTTTACCGGCACCCGCGGGGTGGGCAAGACCACCATCGCGCGGATTATTGCCAAATGCCTGAACTGTGAAACAGGCATTACTTCCACGCCCTGCGGCACCTGCTCGGTATGCCGCGAGATCGACGAAGGGCGTTTCGTCGACCTGATCGAGATCGACGCCGCGAGCCGGACCAAGGTCGAGGACACGCGCGAGCTGCTGGACAACGTGCAGTACGCCCCGAGCCGCGGGCGCTTCAAGGTCTACCTGATCGACGAAGTGCACATGCTGTCCAGCCACTCGTTCAACGCCTTGTTGAAGACCCTGGAAGAGCCGCCGCCCTACGTCAAATTCATTCTGGCGACCACCGACCCGCAGAAACTTCCAGCAACGATTCTTTCGCGCTGCCTGCAGTTCTCCCTGAAGAACATGACCCCGGAGCGAGTGGTCGAGCACCTGACTCACGTGCTGGGTGTCGAGAACGTGCCGTTCGAAGACGACGCGCTGTGGCTGTTGGGCCGCGCCGCCGACGGTTCGATGCGCGATGCCATGAGCCTCACCGACCAGGCCATCGCCTTCGGTGAAGGCAAGGTCATGGCCGCCGATGTGCGGGCGATGCTCGGTACCCTCGATCACGGCCAGGTCTACGACGTCCTGCATGCGCTGATCGACGGCGATGCCAAGGCCTTGCTGGAGGCCGTGCGCCACCTGGCCGAACAGGGCCCGGACTGGAATGGCGTGCTGTCGGAGATTCTCAATGTCCTGCACCGCGTGGCCATTGCCCAGGCGTTGCCGGACGGTGTCGACAACGGGCATGGCGACCGCGACCGGGTGCTGGCTTTGGCCCAGGCGTTGCCAGCCGAAGATGTGCAGTTCTATTACCAGATGGGCCTGATCGGCCGGCGCGACTTGCCGCTGGCGCCGGACCCGCGCGGTGGTTTCGAGATGGTCCTGCTGCGGATGCTGGCCTTCCGGCCAGCGGACTCGGCAGACGCGCCGAGACAACCGCTAAAGCCAGTGGGGATCAGCCAGGCCACAGTTGATTCCGCCCAATCCGTGGCTGGCGCAGCCGTTGCTGCGCCGGTAGTTGCCGCCGCGCCGGTTGTGGCGCCGGTGGTCGAGGCCACTCCCGTGGCGGCACCTGTCGCGGCCCCGGTTGCAACGCCCGCACCTGTTTCTGCAGCGCCGGTGGCGCCTGCACCGCAACCGGTGGTCGAGACGCCGCCAGAGGCAGCGCCTGTTGTCGCCGAAGAGGTGGTCGACCTGCCGTGGAACGATCCGGTCGAACCGGTCGTCGCGCAGCAACCGGCCGTCGAGCCCGTGCTGGAGACCGCTGCGCAGCAGCCTGAGCTGACTCCGATGCCGACCCCGACCCCGGACAGCGTGGTGCCGGATGCGCCGGAATGGGTCAGCGCCCCGGTGCCGGAGCCCAGCGTTGCCGAGGTCGATGCCGCGACACCGGGTATCGACCTGGACGACGAGCCGCCGCTGGACGAAGACTACATCGAGCCAGACATGGATTCGGCCTACAGCTACCTGGACGAACTGGCCAGCGAGCACGCCGCCGATCCCGAGCCGGAACCCGAGCCGTTGCCAGCCGCCCAACCGGCCACCGGCCTGGCGCTGGAGTGGCTGGAGCTGTTCCCGAAGCTGCCGATTTCCGGGATGACGGCGAGCATCGCCGCCAACTGCACCTTGATCGCCGCCGAGGGCGACAACTGGTTGCTGCACCTGGACCCGGCCCACAGCGCCCTGTTCAACGCCACCCAGCAGCGGCGCCTGAACGATGCCCTGAACCAGTACCACCAGCGCACGCTGACGGTGAGCATCGAGCTGATCAAGCCCGAGCAGGAGACCCCGGCCCAGGCCGCGTCGCGCCGCCGGGCCAATCGCCAGCGCGAGGCCGAGGAGTCGATCCACGGCGATCCGTTCATCCAGCAGATGGTGCGGGAGTTCGGCGCGGTGGTCCGTCACGATACTATTGAACCTGTCGAGGCCCTGGTCAGCCAGGGTTAATAACTGAAGGGCGCCGGGCCTTGAGGCCGGGCGCTGTTTTTATCCAAGTACTTTGAGGTGATTCCCATGATGAAAGGTGGCATGGCCGGCCTGATGAAGCAGGCGCAGCAGATGCAGGAAAAGATGGCCAAGATGCAGGAAGAGCTGGCCAACGCCGAAGTCACCGGCAAGGCGGGTGGCGATATGGTCACCGTGGTCATGACCGGTCGTCACGACATCAAGCGCGTGAGCATCGACCCAAGCCTGCTGGAAGGCGTCAGCGAAGATGACCGCGAAGTGCTGGAAGATCTGTTCGCCGCCGCCGTCAACGACGCCGTGCGCAAGATCGAAGCCAACAGCCAGGACAAGATGTCCGGCGTGACCGCTGGCATGCAACTGCCACCGGGTATGAAACTGCCGTTCTGATTCGCGCCCGCGCATCGGTCGGACTTGAAAATGCCAGGCATCGCGCCTGGCATTTTTGTTTGTGGCGCCTGTAGCCGCTGCCGCAGGCTGCGATCGAGCGCGCAGCGGTCGTCATTCAGGCGATGGGGTCTGGCTGGATGATTGCGGTTGCCGTGCAATCGATCGCAGCCTGCGACAGCGGCTACGGGATGAGAAACATCGAACGCCGATCGCAGTACGATGGTCTGCACTCTGTATGGCCCGATTCAATTCTCGATAAGGAGTTGCTCTGATGTCGCAAGCATTGACCCTCAACCAGCGCATTGTTCTGGCCTCCCGGCCCCAGGGCGCGCCCGTGCCGGAAAACTTCCGCCTGGAGCGGGTAGCGCTGCCGGACCTGGCGGATGGCCAGGTGCTGCTCAAGACCCTTTACCTGTCGCTGGACCCTTATATGCGCGGGCGCATGAGTGATGCGCCGTCCTACGCCGCCCCGGTGCAAATCAACGAAGTGATGACCGGCGGCGCAGTCAGCCGGGTCGAGCGCTCGCTGAATCCGAAATTCCAGGAGGGCGACCTGGTGGTGGGCGCCACCGGATGGCAGAGCCACAGTATTTGCGACGGGCGTAACCTGATACCGGTGCCGGCGGGTTTGCCCAGCCCTTCGATGGCCCTGGGCGTGCTGGGTATGCCGGGCATGACCGCCTACATGGGCCTGATGGACATCGGCCAGCCCAAGGCCGGGGAAACCCTGGTGGTGGCCGCGGCGTCGGGCGCCGTGGGCTCGGTGGTGGGGCAGGTGGCCAAGATCAAGGGGCTGCGGGTGATCGGTGTGGCGGGCGGTGCCGACAAGTGCCGCTATGTGGTCGAGGAACTGGGGTTCGATGCCTGTATCGACCACCACAGCCCGGACTTTGCCGACGAACTGGCGCAGGCCTGCTCCGAGGGCGTGGACATCTACTTTGAAAACGTCGGTGGCAAGGTGTTCGATGCGGTGCTGCCGTTGCTCAACCCCAAGGCGCGGATTCCGCTGTGCGGGCTGATCGCCCAGTACAACGCTCAGGAGTTGCCGCCAGGACCTGACCGCCTGCCACTGTTGCAGCGCCAGCTGTTGACCAAGCGCGTGCGCATCCAGGGGTTTATCGTGTTCGACGACTACGGCGATCGGCAGCCGGAGTTTGTCAGCGCCATGGCGCCCTGGGTGCTGCAAGGCAAGGTCAAGTTCAAGGAGGATGTGGTCGACGGCCTGGAGCACGCACCGTAAGCCTTCATCGGGCTGCTGGAAGGGCGCAACTTCGGCAAGCTGGTGGTGCGGGTCGCCCCGGACTGAGCATTTGACGCTAATCGGAGGCGCGGGTATAAACCGCGTCTCGTCGTTTTGTCGGACCTTTACCCATGAGCTTCAGCCCCCTGATTCGCCAACTGATCGATGCCCTGCGCACTTTGCCGGGCGTGGGTCAGAAAACCGCCCAGCGCATGGCCTTGCAGCTGCTGGAGCGCGACCGCAGCGGCGGTACGCGATTGGCCCAGGCGCTGAGCCAGGCCATGGAGGGCGTCGGCCACTGCCGCCTGTGCCGTACCCTGACCGAGGACGACCTGTGCCCGCAATGCGCCGATCCACGGCGCGACGACACGCTGCTGTGCGTGGTCGAGGGGCCGATGGATGTCTACGCGGTGGAGCAGACCGGTTACCGCGGTCGCTACTTCGTGCTCAAGGGCCACCTGTCGCCGCTCGACGGCCTGGGCCCGGAAGCCATCGGCATCCCCCAGCTGCTGGCGCGAATCGAAGAGCAAGGCAGTTTCACCGAGGTGATTCTGGCCACCAACCCGACGGTGGAAGGCGAGGCAACCGCCCATTACATCGCCCAGCTGTTGACCAACAAAGGCCTGATCACCTCGCGTATCGCCCATGGCGTGCCCCTGGGCGGCGAGCTGGAACTGGTGGACGGTGGCACCCTGGCGCACTCGTTTGCCGGGCGCAAGCCGATCGCGCTGTAAGTGTTTCGGCTGCGAGCAAAAAACTACTGTAGGAGATTCTATGTCTACCCCACCGTATCGACCGTAGGTCGATACGGCTGTTGGGTCTTCATCAGAGCGAAGGCAATACGGGCTAATTTACGCGCAAGGATGATCAGCGCTTCTGTTCGCTTCAGACCGCGCTGCAGGTATTGCTGATAGCGGGATTGCCAAGCCTTGGTCCTGCTTGCCGCCATGGCGGCGTTGTAAAGCAAGCGTCGGGTTTCCGAGTCGCCTTGCTTGCTCAGCTTGCGTCGACCGTTGTAACGCCCCGACTCCTT
>NZ_OBDX01000078.1:0-2361 GCF_900215185.1 Pseudomonas sp. LAMO17WK12:I10
AAGAAATGGTAACTTTAGTTTATTTTGTCTACACCTTCTAGGGAAGCTCCGATCAACTTGCAGCAACCGAGCGGCAAGTTGAAAATATCGTGGCGTTCGGCGCTATATTCTCGCAAAACGTCCCGTGCGCACGGCCTTGCCGGGCTTGTCACCCCATTTCTCCGTGTCACACGTGTAACTTGCCCATACCCATCAGCTTTTTTCGAGCCATCCACAGGTTTGATAGAGCGAACAGCGTGGTCAGCTGAGCGGTGTTTTTCATCAGTCCGCGAAAACGCACTTTCACATAACCAAACTGACGCTTGATCACCCGAAATGGATGTTCGACCTTGGCCCGTGTCTGGGCTTTCACGTACTCTTTTTTTCGCTTGGCCTTATAAAGCACACTGTGCTTATTCAGCCCGGAGTAGGTGCTGCGCCTAGCTGCGATCTGCCAAACTACCTCGCGATTCTCATGCTCTTTGCGCTTCTCCGCACCGGTGTAGCCCGCATCGGCATAGACCGCGTTTTCCTCGCCATGCAGCAGTTCGGCAACCTGGGTGACATCGGCTACATTCGCCGCCGCGCCGTGAACGTGGTGAACCAGCCTCGACTCAACATCAGCACCGATATGCGCCTTCATTCCAAAGAAGTATTGGTTCCCTTTCTTCGTTTGGTGCATCTCCGGATCGCGTTTGCCGTCCTCGTTTTTGGTCGAACTGGGCGCGTGAATAATCGTCGCATCGACGATTGTACCCTGGCGCAGGGAAAGGCCTTTTTCCTGCAAGTAACCGTTGATAACCGCAAGGATGGCAGGGGCCAACTTATGCTTCTCCAGCAGGTGCCGGAAGTTCATGATCGTGGTGTCTTCCGGGATTGGCGCGCTCAGCGTCAGATGCGCGAACTGGCGCATGGGCGTGATTTCATAGAGCGCTTCTTCCATGGCCGGATCGCTCAGGGAGAACCAGTTCTGCAACAGATGAATGCGCAGCAAGGTTTCCAACGGATAGGGTTTTCGACCACCGCCGGCCTTCGGGTAATATGGTTTGATCAGCTTCAGCAAACCGTTCCAGGGCACGACCTGATCCATCTCTGCGAGAAACCGCTCGCGGCGAGTTTGCTTACGTTTGCCGGCGTATTCGAAGTCGGAAAAGCTCATCTGGCTCATGAGGGGCTCGGGTCAAGTGGTGAGGCTGTATTTCATCACGATTGAGGAGTTGTTCGGAGTTTCCCAAGCTGCGAGATGCCAATATGTTTAGCCATGGTTTGATCGCGAGCGTGGCGAAGACAGGCCGAGTGTGTCCTGCTGCAACTGAAAAATATTAAAAGTTTAAATGCTCATAGTTTTTTACCCTCTATCCAGTTGTCTCGTCGCGCGGCGGGATGTACCGAGTAGATGCCACAGGTGCCGCATCTCAATAATGTCGCCATGAAATGGCGGTTATCTCTGAGCGTAGACGAATAAGCTGCTATAGGCTCGCGAAAATTGCTGTTCCTGCTTGGGAATAGCTATTGCCAAAGTGGTTTGATATCGGAGAGCGCTATGGCTAGTGCTAAATATTTGCTCAAACATAATGGAAGGGAAATTGATGTTTGGCAGCGCCGAACTTTGCTCGAAGGCGGTCCGTTTAGAATGCTTACCGAAATGGCGGTGCGGGGCGAGGCTCACGAATGGGGAGAAGTTCAGGGTCGAAAGCACATCGAAAGAGTGGGTCGCAGTGCTGGTCGTATGGCCGCAGGGCTGGGCATGGACAAAGGGTATTGTGAGACAATTTCTTTTGCAGCTACGCTACATGATATAGGCAAGTTGTTTTGCCCGCCATCAGGCATTTCAAGTTGGTATTGTAAAGATCGGGGGTTGCGCGAGAAAGCTGCAAGTCACGCATTGAGGGGCGGAGCATATTTAAATTCCTTAAATCCCATGGGCGGAGGGCTTCTTGGCATGGCGGCAGAAATTGCATTGAATCATCATGAAGCATGGAATGGTAATGGTTTTCCTCACGGTCGTTCAGAAAAATTTATTCCCTTGGCCGCGCGTATTGTAGCGATAGTTGATTTTTATGACACTTGTACCTACCTGGGTGGGGAAATTGAAGTGCTCAATAAAGTCGAGGTAACAGAACTTCTGAGAGCGGCTGCTGGTGAATATTTCGATCCAGCGCTAGTGCGCCTATTTATTACTCAAAGTGAGGGGTGCTACGTTTAGGGTCTACAATGGCGCTGTTGCTTTCATGTTTGCCGCTGATTATGCAGTCCGGATTGCTGGTCAATTTTTGGCGCCTCTCATCTACAGGGCGTTCTCAATCAGGCCAGCCAAATGACGGCTGACACGAGACTCAACATCGCCTGATAGTTCCTGGCCCGTCGCTCATATCGGGTCGC
>NZ_OBDX01000036.1:0-64123 GCF_900215185.1 Pseudomonas sp. LAMO17WK12:I10
TTTGAAGGCGAATAATTTGGTTGCCAGCATGAGTCGCCGAGGCAACTGTCATGACAACGCCGTAGCCGAGAGCTTTTTCCAGCTTCTAAAGCGGGAGCGTATCAAGCGGAGAATCTACACCACGCGGCAAGATGCTCGTAGCGATGTGTTCGACTACATCGAGATGTTCTACAACGCAAAACGCCGTCATAGTTTCAACAATCAGCTGTCACCGGTAGAGTTTGAAAAGCGTTACGCAATGAGCTTGCAAGGTGTCTAGAGAATCCGGGGCGATTCAGTCATTCGATTTCTCCAGATTTTCGTCGAAATCTGTTGTCGAACTAATAGATGGGCATAGCCGTACCCAGTTTCATGCCGTGAGGTTTGGTGGTGGGCTTCCATTCAGGCCCGACTCATTAAAACCTCCGGTAGTACCGACTGGTAGTGAAAGTCGCTATATTCGGCAAATATTTGATGCTTATGGGAATTATCTGAGTAAGACAATAACCGATGAGACTGACCTTGAGTCTCATGGCACACTAAAGAGAGACTATCTCCGGCAGAGAGAGCGGTTTTATCATGCCGAGTCTCTAAGGAATTTTGCTAGAGATACCGTACCTGAAGGAACCTTTGCGGCCCTGCAGGATGAAATATTTTATGCGGTCGTGGATGTTTGTGAGGATGACCATGCAGACGGATTTGCACGAATGAAGGCCACTATTACCCATTCTTCAACTGTTGCTGCTTCAGCAAATCCCTTAGCCTCAGCATTCAAAACCCAGGATCGTCAGGGTATATGCCATCAGTTGGCAAATGATGATCGGTTAACGTGGGTGCCTGAACATGACTGAGCCAACAGTCAATAGTCCTTTCAATGGCCCTCTAGAGACTGGGGTACGTTCTCTAGCTATCCTAACTGCAGCATTTCCGATGGCAATGGACCTCCAGCGTTTAGTAGAGATGGACTATTTGGTAGTGCACTCTGAAGATGCGAGGGGGCCTAGTAGCCTACATGCACCATTGCCATTACGGGCAGGCGAACTTCTTGTGCGCAGAGGATTGATAGAGTCAGGGTTGAAGCTGATGGTAAGGCGGGGCCTGTTAAGTCGGATCGCGTCATATGAAGGGTTCAGCTATATCGCTACCGATTCCGCTCAGCCTTTCATATCCTCACTCACATCAAATTATTCGCTTAGGTTATTAGACAGGGCCAGGTGGGCGTATGAGACGTATGGAAATACACCTACGGATGAAGTTCGAAAAGTTACTCATCGGATCTTTAGATGGACCAGTGAGTTTCAGGCTTTTGAGCAGAGGGGCTCTGAATAATGAGTGAGTTCAGTTTCCAGTTACGATGTGTTCAGTTTTCTGGTCCTACTGATGAGCGACATGTAGATTTTTTTGATGGTGTGAACGTAATATGTGGTGCGTCAGATACTGGTAAATCTTATCTGGCTGAGACAATCGATTACATGCTAGGTGGCTCTGAACTCAGAAAAATTGATGAGTTGGAAGGGTATGATAGGATCACTTTGTCATTAGAGTCCGGCTCTGGCGAAGAGTGGAGTTTGGAGCGAGCACTAAATGGTGGAGGCTTCAAGCTGATCGAGGGCGGTCAAGATGAATCAGCGGTATTAAAGGCTACTCACTCTCACGGTATCACGGATAACCTGTCGGGATTCTTGCTCGACAAGCTTGGGCTGCTCGGCAAGAAGGTTCTCAAAAGCAGCGCGAAATCCACTTTGCAGAGCCTGGGATTCCGAAACATAGCAAGGCTGGTTATTGTACAAGAAGAAGAGATTGCTACTAAAGGTTCACCATTTTGGAGTGGTCAATTCACCACGAAAACTTCTGACTTAGCTACCGTTAAATTGCTTGTGACGGGAATGGATGACTCGGCAATCAACACCCCGGTAGTGAAAGTTATCGACAACTCAGGCAAGATTTCTTTGCTTGATGATTTGATTTCCGAGTTGACTGCTGACGTGGGTGATAGTAGTCGCGAAGAACTTGAGGCTCAGCTTGAAAAGATCGGTATTAGATTAGAGCGGCATCGGAAATCAATTGCCCTCAATGAGGAATTAATTTCCGAACTCTTGGAGCGACGTCAAAATAACGTGTTTCAGCGGCAGTTGGTTTCTGAGCGCATTGACGAAATCGCTGACCTTTTCACAAGGTTTGACCTCTTGCGTGACCATTATGATGTCGACCTTGCGCGCTTAGAGGCCATTGAAGAAAGCGGCTCAATGCTTGTCTATGTAGATGAAGTGGACTGCCCTATGTGCGGTGCCGCACCTTGTAATCAGCATCTTGAAGATGACGATGAGGCGGATATTCGCTCGGCCGTGCTGGCAGCCTCCGCCGAGATTGCCAAAATTGAAAAGCTCAGGATCGATCTAGTTGGAACCATTGAGGAGCTACAAATTGAAAGCGAGGAACTTTCAAAAGGCTACCTAGGCCAGCAGAAGGAATATGCTGAGATCGAGGCCTCCTTAAAGGAGGTGCTTTCCCCACGCAAAGATGAGGAAAAGATCGACTTTGAAGCTTTGGTTGAGTTGCGGCAAGATGTATCAAAGAAGATAAATGGCTTTGAGCGTATCGAGCATTTGATTCAGCGTAAATTATCGCTAGAAAAAGAGGGATCTTCAGCTGGTGGCAAGACAACGGCCGTTGTCAGCATTCCTGACACGATTGGCAACTCTTTATCAGACAAGATTTCCTCAATTCTGAATGAGTGGAATTTTCCGGGTGAGTGTAGGGTTGTGTTTGACAAGACTTCCAGCGATTTTATTATCGATGGTAAACCCAGGGGCAGCCGCGGCAAAGGGTTGCGGTCCATCACACATGCAGCGGTTAGTCTAGGATTGCTTGAGTATGCGCAAGAGAACTCGTTGCCCCACCCTGGTTTCCTAGTGCTCGACTCTCCGCTTCTGGCCTATTTCGCGCCTGAAGGTGATGATGAGTTACTTCTGAAAGGAAGTAATTTAAAAGAAAAATTCTATGAGTACTTGATCCGTCATCATAGTAGTGGCAGCCAGATCGTAATAATTGAGAATCAACACCCACCTCTGGAAGCTATGCGTGATGTGCATCTAACAGTTTTTACTAATAATCCATATGAAGGTAGGGCAGGGCTTTTGTAAACTTTTCATTAGATAGTCCCATTCATAGTTTCTCGGGCTGCCTCCCCGGTCTTTCGGATAAGTTGGCTTATTTTGCACCGATCAGGCTTAGGTTGTTTGGAAAAATTGAGGCTAAATAAACGCCGGTCATTCAGGAGAGGCCATCCGCTGAACAGTGCCAGCCCGTTGCGAGCGTCTGCTTTGGCCGAAAACCGCCATTCACGAAAGGGCCATCGGACGACCAGAACCCCCGCGCACCAAGCCCCGCCAGCCGCCGAACTATAATTAACAAGCACCCCATCTGCCCGGCGAGTACCGCTGCGCCCATCGGTTACCCAGCAAGCTCACCCGCCCGGCAGAGGGCAGTCCAACCAATGGGACGGGACGCCCAACTGATGACACGAGAGGGACCCGCCATGAAACTTCATTCCTTCCAGCATTACTCCCATGGCCTGGAAATGGCCGTTCACGATGCATGGGTCACCACCAAGGTGAGGTCGGCCCTGACCTTTGCCGAATCGACCCGTGGTTTGCCTATCCATGTCAAAACCCATGCAGGCATGGTGACCTTGAGCGGTCGGCTCAACACCCATAAACAGTGTGAGCAGGCTGTCAGCCTGACCCGTGGGGTACACGGCGTCGCCGGCATCGATGCCAGCGACTTGCAGACCCATATGTTCACGCCGGGAAGCCTGCCTGAAGCGCCCAACGCCGAAGAGAGCCGCGAATACCCTTCGCCGTCGGCGACGAAGAGGGACGACAAATGACCAAGGCGAAGGCTTGAGCGTCGCGCCGGGAGGCCTGCGCGACGCTGGGTTCGATAGCCCTTTCGGCGGGGCCTCAGGAGGGTCGTCAGCACGTTGAAAGCCCTGCCCGGTCGGGTGGGGCTTTCTCTCAACTGGCAAATGCACCCAGCCATTCTGTATCTGGCCCGTTGCAACGCGCAGGCAGTCCCTTCAGCCCAGCGTGGCCAGCATCAAATCCAGATTCTCCACCGCCGCCCCCGCCGCGCCTTTGCCCAGGTTGTCGAACACCGCCGCCAACAATACCTGCCCCTCACCCTCGAACACCATCAAGCGCATAGCGTCGGTATCGTTCAGCGCCCGCGGATCAAGGCCCGTGAGTTCTTGTGCCTGCCGAAGCGACATCACCTGCACACAACCGCTTCCGGCGTAATGCTGCTCCAGGCAGGCATGGATGCGCGGGGCATCCACGCCGGGCGCGAGCAGGCGCAGTTGTAGAGGAATGGTCAGCACAATGCCCTGGCGAAAGGCACCGTAGGCCGGGACGAACAGCGGCCGTTCGCTCAGGCCACTGTGTTGCTGGATTTCCGGCACATGCTTGTGGGCCAGGCCCAGGCCGTAGATCTGGAAAGGGGCGGCTTGGGAAGCATTCGGCCCTTCGTGGGCTTCGACCGCGGCGCGGCCGCCGCCGGAGTAACCGGAGATCGCGTTGATGCTGATCGGGTAGTCCTTCGGCAGCAGTCCGGCTTGCAGCAGGGGACGCAGCAGGCCGATGGCGCCGGTGGGGTAGCAGCCGGGGTTGCTCACCCGTTTGGAGGTGGCGATGCGCTGTGCCTGTTGCGGGTGCATCTGCGCGAAGCCGTAGGTCCAGGTGGGATGGGTACGGTGCGCGGAGCTGGCGTCGATGACTCGCACGGCCGGGTTGCGAATACTGGCGACGGCGTCGCGGGCGGCATCGTCGGGTAGGCAGAGCAGGGCGATGTCACAGGCGTTGATAGCTTCGGCGCGGCGTTGCGGGTCTTTGCGCTGGTCGGCGGCGAGGGTCAGCAGGTGCAGGTCGCTGCGGCCCTGCAGGCGCTGGTGGATCTGCAACCCGGTGGTGCCCTGGTCGCCGTCGATAAATACGAGGGGTGTGCTCATGCTGTGTGCTCGCAAGAAGGAAGAGTTGGGCAAATCTTCCGGCCGCAGCTGAAATAGAGAAAGTTGAATTTAATAACGCTAAGCTTCAGCTTTTCTGAATCTGGAGCAGGCCATGCGTGAGATCAGCCTCGACCGGTTGCGCACCCTGGTGGCGATTGTCGACCTGGGGTCCTTTGCCGAAGCGGCCCGCGCGCTGAACCTGGCGCCGCCCACGGTCAGCCTGCATATCGCCGACCTGGAGGCGCGGGTGGGCGGTTCGCTGTTGTCGCGCACCCGCGGCCGGGTACAACCCTCGGCCATTGGCGAAACCCTAGTGGAACGGGCGCGGCGGCTGTTGGCCGATGCGGAGCAGGCGCTGGAGGATGTGCAGCGCCAGGTGCTGGGCCTGGCCGGGCGGGTGCGCCTCGGGGCATCCACCGGCGCCATTGCCCAATTGCTGCCCCAGGCCCTGGAAACCCTTGGCCAGCGCCATCCGGGCATCGACCTGCAGGTGGCGGTGCTGACCTCCCAGGAGAGTTTGAAGAAGCTCGCCGAGGGTTCGCTGGATATCGGCCTGGTGGCCCTGCCGCAAACCCCGGTCAAGGGCTTGCGTATCGAGCCCTGGCGCAAGGACCCGGTCATGGCTTTCCTGCCGTCCCGCTGGCAATGCCCCGACCCGGTGACGCCGCAATGGCTGGCCGCCCAGCCGCTGATCCTCAACGACCACAGCACCCGGTTATCGCGCCTGACTTCGGAGTGGTTCGCCCTGGGCGGCCAGCAGCCCACGGCGCGCATCCAGCTCAACTACAACGACGCCATCAAGAGCCTGGTGGCCGCCGGTTATGGCGCCACCTTGCTGCCCCACGAAGCCGCCACGCCGCTGCCCGACACTCGGATCGCCATGCGCCCGTTGCAGCCGCCGTTGTGGCGCCAGCTGGGCATTGCCCATCGGGACGGCGACGTGGAACGCTCGACCCAGCATGTGCTGGAGGTGTTGTGGGGCTTGAGCGCCGATTGATAACGGAGCGTGTTAGCCCAGCAGATGCCTGGAAATGTGCTTCGAGATTTCGACCATCGAAGTCTTGCCGGTGAACTCGAACTTCACCTGGCCCAGCGATGAAAAGTAGATCTCCAGCTCGGAGTCCAGGTCGAAGGTCCCGGAGGTTTCCACCGAGTAAGCGACGATGTTTTTGTAGGGCAGGGAGGTAAAATCCTTTTTGCTGCCGGTGATGCCCTGTACGTTGACCGCGATAATGCGCTTGTTGGTAAACACCACGCCGTCGCGCATGGCCTTATAGGCGTCGATCACCTGTTCGCCTTCCAGCAACAGGTCGCTGACCCGCTCGGCGTATTCGTCGTTTTGCTTGAGCTTGAAGAAGCCTTTGTTGTTGAAGTCGATCATGGGGGGAGTCCTTATTTTTGAAGCGATATTCCAGGTTTTTTGCTGGCTGTTAAGGCGTATCGGACCCGGCTCAGGTTCCATCGGCTCCTATGCAAAGCGTATGGTCTTTGCGGTGAGTCCGCCGTTTGGGTATTGGTGGTACAGCGTTATACCAAGAGGTTGCTGGTAGCAGATATCAGTTAAGGCGATGTCTCTGATGGTCTTCGGATTATCCTGATCGATTTTTAGCCGGAATTAATAATTTATGAGGCGGCTGTTACTTTGGACTGCACATGATTTTATTTTCATACGGCATCACTGGTTAAGACCAACTGTTGGGAACTGAAAGGATGAAACGGATTTTAGCGGTATTGCTTTTGACCACAGGCAATATGGGTAGCGTCGCTTACGCTGGGGCTCATGTTGCGGCGGCCCGGCAGTCGTTGAAGAATTATGGTCTTGGCTATTGCATCGTTAATCAGTTTAAGGATGAGTCCGATGTGAAGAGCGATATTGAGTCGGCTATTGGCGCCTATTCCTTCATGGGAAGTGGTATGCATACCATTCTTCAGAATGAAGATACCCTGGAGACATTGCATAACCCGTACGACGCAACGACGGATTTTGTATTTTCCATGTATGAGAAAACCCAAGCCAGTAGCAAGTATAGGGATAAGAAAGTCGTATTTTATGCCTGCCTCGATATCTATAACTCCAAGGCGTTCGACGATTTTATCAAGACGCAGGACCCGTACATTTCCAAGTGAAGGGGATTATCACTGATCCGGTTCTCTCAGACTGAGCGCGATATCCAATATCGCGCTCGTCACCCTGACTTAAAACAACTTCCAGCCATACCTCAGTAACAACCGGTTCTCATTGGTATCGGTCCGATAACTCGAGTGCGCCACCACCGCGAGTCGGCTTCGCGCGAGGGGTCAGGCCTCGGGGTGTTCGGCGCGCAGTTCGTCGATCATCCGCAAGCAGTGGCTGAGCCCCGCCGACACATCGCCGACCCGGCGGCTGATGATGATCGGCGAGGTGGCGTTGGCTTCCAGCAGCGGGCTGAAGCCGATATCGTCGCGGTGCAGTAATTGCACCGAGGCTGGCACCAGGGTGATGCCGATGCCGGCGCCCACCAGGCCGATGGCGGTCTGCAGTTCGTTGGTCCACTGCACGACGCGGATGTTCAGGCCGTGGGTGTTGAACAGCGCGATCACGTGGTCGGCGTAGCTCGGGCGCGGGTTGCCGGGGTAGAGCACGAAAGGCTCGTCGGCCAGTTGCGCGAGGCTCACCGGCTGGCCGATCAGCGGATGGCCGGCGGGCAGGGCGGCCACCAGGCGATCCTCGGTCTGCACCTTCTGCACGATGGCCGGGTCGTCGATGCGGATCCGCCCGAAGCCGATATCGATGCGCCCGGCCTTGAGCGCTTCCACCTGCTGCAGGGTGGTCATTTCCGATAGCCCCAGTTCCAGGGCCAGGGTCTCGTGGCTGCGCAGGCGGCGGATCAGTTCCGGCAGCAGGCCGTACAGGGTCGAGGGGGCAAAGCCGATGCCGAGCCAGGTCTTTTCGCCGTGGCCGATGCGCCGGGTGTTGTCGCAGACCTTGGCCAGTTGCTCCAGCAGCACGCTGGAATGCTCATAGAAAAAGCGCCCGGCTTCGGTCAGGCGCAACGGCCGGCCGCGCTCCAGCAACAACACCCCGAGTTCTTCTTCCAGTTGCTGGATCTGCCGGCTCAGGGGCGGCTGGGCGATGTGCAGGCGCTCGGCGGCCTTGGTGAAGTTGAGGGTCTGGCCCAGCACCTGGAAGTAACGCAGATGACGCAGTTCCATAAGGCCTCCGCGGGCAAAGGTTGGATACCTTCAAGGTATCGAGCCAGACCAATTCTATATTGGAACCCCGGAAAAAGCCGTACGAGAATCGGCTCCATAACGTCAAGAACCTGATGGGTATGGAAATGCTTTCAAGTGCCATTGAATCGATCGAAACGATCATCGTCGATCTGCCAACCATCCGCCCGCACAAGCTGGCGATGCACACCATGCAGAACCAGACCCTGGTGCTGATCCGCCTGCGTTGCGCCGACGGCATCGAAGGCCTGGGCGAAGCCACCACCATCGGCGGCCTGGCCTATGGCAATGAAAGCCCGGACAGCATCAAGACCAATATCGACCGCTTCTTTACGCCGCTGCTGCTCGGCCAGGATGGCGCCAATATCAATGCCGCCATGCAGCGCCTGGAGCGCAGCATCCGCGGCAACACCTTCGCCAAATCCGGTATCGAAAGCGCCTTGCTCGACGCCCAGGGCAAACGCCTGGGGCTGCCGGTCAGCGAACTGCTCGGCGGCCGGGTGCGCGACGCCTTGCCGGTGGCCTGGACCCTGGCCAGCGGCGACACCGCCAAGGACATCGCCGAAGCGGAAAAGATGCTCGACCTGCGCCGCCACCGCATCTTCAAGCTGAAGATCGGCGCCGGCGAGGTGGACCGCGACCTGGCCCATGTGATCGCGATCAAGAAGGCCCTGGGCGACCGCGCCAGCGTGCGGGTCGACGTCAACCAGGCCTGGGACGAAGCGGTGGCGGTGCGTGCCTGCCGGGTGCTGGGCGGCAACGGTATCGACCTGATCGAACAGCCGATCTCGCGCAACAACCGCGCCGGCATGGTGCGCCTGAATGCCATCAGCCCGGCGCCGATCATGGCCGACGAATCCATCGAGTGCGTGGAAGACGCCTTCAACCTGGCCCGCGAAGGCGCGGCTTCGGTGTTCGCCCTGAAGATTGCCAAGAACGGCGGCCCGCGCGCGGTACTGCGCACCGCGGCGATCGCCGAGGCGGCGGGCATCGGCCTGTACGGCGGCACCATGCTCGAAGGCGGCATCGGCACCCTGGCGTCGGCCCATGCCTTCCTGACACTCAATACCTTGAGCTGGGACACCGAACTGTTCGGTCCGCTGCTGCTGACCGAGGACATCCTCGCCGAGCCGCCGCTGTACCGCGATTTCCAGTTGCACGTATCCCGGGCGCCGGGCCTCGGCCTGAGCCTGGACGAGGAGCGCCTGGCGTTCTTCCGCCGCGACCCAGCCTGAACTGCCATTCATCACGTCTTAAGGAGAGCACCATGCTGTTCCACGTCAAAATGACCGTGAACCTGCCGGTCGACATGAACCCCGAGCGCGCCGCCCAGCTCAAGGCCGACGAAAAGGCCCTGGCCCAGCGCCTGCAGGAGCAGGGCAAGTGGCGGCACCTGTGGCGCATCGCCGGCCTGTATGCCAACTACAGCGTGTTCGATGTCGACAGCGTGCAGGAACTGCACGACCTGCTGATGCAACTGCCGCTGTACCCGTACATGGCTATCGAAGTGAACGCGCTGTGCAGGCATCCTTCGTCCATTCATGCGGACGACCGCTGAGCCCGCGCCACACTCTAATAAATACAAGATGAGGAATAACCATGAACGTCCGAATTTCCCACACTGCCAGCGCCCAGAAATTTCTCGAAGAAGTCAGCGGCCAGCTCAACGACCAGGGCAACCCACGCACCAAGGCCCTGGTGTACCGCATCCTGCGTGACACGGTGAACATCATCGAAGACCTCGACGTGACCCCGGAAGAATTCTGGAAGGCGGTCAACTACCTCAACGTGCTCGGCGCGCGCCAGGAAGCCGGGCTGCTGGTGGCCGGCCTGGGCCTGGAGCACTACCTGGACCTGCTGATGGACGCCGCCGACGAACAGGCCGGCAAGACCGGCGGCACCCCACGCACCATCGAAGGCCCGCTGTACGTGGCCGGCGCGCCGCTGAGCCAGGGTGAAGCGCGCCTCGACGATGGCGTCGATCCGGGCGTGGTGCTGTTCATGCAGGGCCAGGTGCGCAACACCGCCGGCGAACCGCTGGCCGGAGCCATTGTCGACGTCTGGCACGCCAACACCGGCGGCACCTATTCCTACTTCGACACCACCCAGTCGGAGTTCAACCTGCGTCGGCGCATCGTCACCGATGCCGAAGGTCGCTACCGTTTCCGCAGCATCGTGCCTTCGGGCTACGGCTGCCCACCGGACGGTCCGACCCAGCAGTTGCTCGACCAGCTGGGCCGCCACGGCCAGCGTCCGGCGCATATCCACTTCTTCGTCTCGGCCGATGACCACCGTCACCTGACCACCCAGATCAACCTCGATGGCGACGAATACCTGCACGACGATTTCGCCTACGCCACCCGCGACGAGCTGATCGCCAAGATCACCTTCAGCGACGATCAGCAGCGTGCGGCGCAGCATGGGGTCAGCGGGCGTTTCGCCGAGATCGACTTCGACTTCACCCTGCAGTCGTCGGCCCAGCCCGAGGAGCAGCAACGCCTGGAACGGGTGCGAGCGCTGGAGGACTGACAGCGCGGCAGATCCCGATTCGGGGCCACGGGATAACGTGAGTGATCCCGTGGTTTTTGCCGTTGTGAGCCGTGGTCGAAGTCTTGCGTGACGTGTCAGCGGTGGCGAACGATCACCGCCCGACATTAACAATCCCAATAATAAAAACGGGGAGTGACCCGCTTATGGAAACCCATCTGTTGAGTGAGCGCAGCCGGGTATTCGCCCAGGCCGATCCCTACGCTGTGTCCGGCTATGTCAACCAGCATGTGGGCAGCCACTGCATCCGTTTGCCCAAGGCCGGCAGTCTCCAGGCCAGCCTCAATCATCGGCAGTTCGCCAGCCTCGACCTGTGCTCGATCAGCTACGGCGGCAGCGTGCGCGTCACCTCGCCGGCGCTGGAAACCATCTACCACCTGCAAGTGCTGCTGCGTGGCCACTGCCTGTGGCGCGGTCATCGCCAGGAGCATTACTTCGCCCCCGGCGAGCTGCTGCTGATCAACCCCGACGATCCGGTGGACCTGACCTATTCCGACGATTGCGAGAAATTCATCATCAAGGTGCCCACCCGCCTGCTGGAATCGGTGTGCGATGAGCAGCGCTGGCTGTATCCGGGGCAGGGCGTGCGTTTTGTGGGCAACCGCTACCAGCTGGATGAGCTGGAAGGCTTTATCAACCTGCTGGGCGTGGTCTGCCGCGAAGCCGAAGCCGCCGAATGCATCCCCCGGGTGCAGGAGCATTACGCGCAGATCGTCGCGAGCAAGATGCTCAGCCTGATGAAGACCAATATCCGGCGGGTGGGCCTGGGTTCGTCGTCGGCGACCTTCGAGGCCATCGCCGATTACATCGAGCGCAACCTCAAGCAGGACATCGGCTGCGAGGAGCTGGCGCAGCAGGCGCAGATGAGCCTGCGTTCGCTGTATGCGCTGTTCGAGCGCAACGCCCGCACCACGCCCATGCGCTACATCCGCCAGAAGAAACTCGAGCGGATCCACGCCTGCCTGCGCGACCCCGGCTGCAACGTGCGCAACATCACCGAAGTGGCCATGGACTTCGGTTTCCTGCACCTGGGACGCTTTTCCGAAAGCTACCGCAAACAGTTCGGCGAACTGCCGTCCGACACCCTCAGGCGCCGGCATTGATCCGCCCATGCCTCTGTAGGAGCGGCCGTGCCCGCCGCGTCATTCCTGATTCCTCATGTAGCCGCTGCCGAGCTCGCGAGGCTGCGATCGACTGCGCAGCAGTCGCAAAACCTAAAACCACGATCGTCCTGGATAAACCGGCGAGGCCCGAATGGCGGCCGCTACGTCGGAATGCCGCCCAACCCGGTTGCAGCCTCGCGGGCTCGGCAGCGGCTACGGTTGTAGGACTTGCCCTACAAAACTCTGCAGAAAACGGATAGTGGTCTGCACGCAACGGATATTGCCCCCGCGTACCCCGCCCTAGCATGAGCCTTGCCTGAATAAAAACAATGGAGGCGGCGGCCATGACCCTGCGACCCGAATACCTTCACTCCCTGCTTGAAGAAGACCGTGACCGGGGCGTCTACCGCTGCAAGCGGGAGATGTTCACCGACCCCCGGCTGTTCGACCTGGAAATGCAGCACATCTTCGAGGGCAACTGGCTGTACCTCGCCCACGAGAGCCAGATCCCCAACAACAACGACTACTACACCACCATCATGGGCCGGCAGTCGGTGTTCATCGCGCGCAACAAGGACGGCGAACTCAATGCCTTCCTCAATGCCTGCAGCCACCGCGGCGCCATGCTCTGCCGGCACAAGACCGGCAACAAGTCGTCCTACACCTGCCCGTTCCACGGCTGGACCTTCAACAACTCCGGCAAGCTGCTCAAGGTCAAGGACCCGGCCGCCGCGGGCTACCCGCCGAGCTTCAACTGCGAAGGCTCCCACGACCTGACCAGGGTCGCGCGCTTCGAGTCCTATCGCGGCTTCCTGTTCGGCAGCCTCAACCCCGACGTGCTGCCCCTGGTGGAGCACCTGGGCGAGTCGGCGAAGATCATCGACATGATCGTCGACCAGTCCGCCGACGGCCTGGAAGTGCTGCGCGGTTCCTCGAGCTACATCTACGAAGGCAACTGGAAGCTCACCGCGGAAAACGGCGCCGACGGCTACCACGTAAGCTCCGTGCACTGGAACTACGCGGCCACCCAGAGCCAGCGCAAGCAGCGCGAAGCCGGGGAAGAGATCAAGACCATGAGCGCCGGCAGCTGGGCCAAGCAGGGCGGCGGTTTCTATTCCTTCGACAAGGGCCACATGCTGCTCTGGACCCGCTGGTCCAACCCCGAGGACCGCCCCCTGTACGAGCGCCGCGACGAGCTGGCCCGCGACTTCGGCCAGGCCCGCGCCGACTGGATGATCGAGAACTCGCGCAACCTGTGCCTGTACCCCAACGTCTACCTGATGGACCAATTCAGCTCGCAGATCCGCATCGCCCGGCCGATCTCGGTGGACCGCACCGAGATCACCATCTACTGCATCGCGCCCAGGGGCGAAAGCGACGAAGCCCGGGCGATGCGCATCCGCCAGTACGAGGACTTCTTCAACGTCAGCGGCATGGCCACCCCGGACGACCTGGAGGAATTCCGTTCCTGCCAGATGGGCTATCAGGGCTGCAACAGCGCCTGGAACGACATGTCCCGCGGCGCCGAACACTGGGTCGAGGGCGCGGACGACGCGGCCCGGGAAATCGACCTGCAACCGATCCTCAGCGGCGTGCGCACCGAAGACGAAGGCCTGTTCGTGATGCAGCACAAGTACTGGCAGCAAACCATGCTCGCGGCGGTGGCCGCCGAAGCCGCGCGAGCCATTGCCGTGGAGGCTGTGTGATGAGCATTTCCCATGACACCGTGCGCGATTTTCTCTACCGCGAAGCGCGCTACCTGGACGACAAGGACTGGGACAGCTGGCTGGAGCTCTACGCCGCCGACGCGACCTTCTGGATGCCGTCCTGGGACGACAACGACGAACTCACCGAAGACCCGCAGCGGGAGATCTCGCTGATCTGGTACGGCAGCCGCTGCGGCCTGGAAGACCGGGTGTTCCGGATCAAGACCGAGCGCTCCAGCGCGAGCATTCCCGACACCCGCACCTCGCACAACCTGAGCAACATCGAGCTGCTGGAGCAGGCCGACGGCCTGTGCAAGGTGCGCTGCAACTGGCACACCCTGAGCTTTCGCTACAAGACCGTCGACAGCTACTTCGGCACCAGCTTCTACACCCTCGATATGCGCGGCGAGACCCCGCGGATCCTGGCCAAGAAAGTCATCCTGAAGAACGATTACGTTCGTCAGGTCGTCGATGTCTACCACCTCTGAGGCGACCGCCATGACTCATCACATCGCACTCAATTTCGAAGACGGGGTGACCCGCTTCGTCGCCGCCAACGCCGGCGAAACCGTAGCCGATGCCGCCTACCGCCAGGGCATCAACATCCCCCTGGACTGTCGCGACGGCGCATGCGGCACCTGCAAGTGTTTCGCCGAAGCCGGGCGCTACGACCTGGGCGAGGAATACATCGACGACGCGCTGACCGCGGCTGAAGCCGAGCAGGGCTTCGTGCTGACCTGCCAGATGCGCGCCTTGAGCGACTGCGTGGTGCGGGTGCCGGCTTCGTCGCAGGTTTGCCGCACGGCCCAGGCCACCTTCGACGCCACCATCAGCGCGGTGCGCCAGCTGTCCGACAGCACCATCGCCCTGTCGATCAAGGGCGAGGCCCTGAGCAAGCTGGCGTTTCTGCCGGGGCAATACGTCAACCTCGGCGTGCCCGGCAGCGAGCAGACCCGGGCCTATTCCTTCAGCTCGCTGCAGCGCGACGGCGAGGTCAGCTTCCTGATCCGCAACGTGCCGGGCGGCCTGATGAGCAGCTTCCTCACCGGACTGGCGAAAGCCGGCGACCCCATGAGCCTGGCCGGGCCCCTGGGCAGCTTCTACCTGCGCGATATTCGCCGGCCGCTGTTGCTGCTGGCCGGTGGCACCGGGCTGGCGCCGTTCACCGCGATGCTGGAGAAGATCGCCGAGCAGGGCAGCGAGCATCCGCTGCACCTGATCTACGGGGTGACCAACGATTTCGACCTGGTGGAAATGGATCGCCTGGAAGCCTTCGCCGCGCGCATTCCCAACTTCAGCTTCAGCGCCTGCGTGGCAAACCCCGAGAGCCGCCACCCGCTCAAGGGCTACGTGACCCAGCACATCGAGCCCAGGCACCTGAACGACGGCGATGTGGATGTGTACCTGTGCGGCCCGCCGCCGATGGTCGAGGCGGTCAGCCAGTTCATCCGCGACCAGGGCATCGCCCCGGTCAATTTCTACTACGAAAAATTTGCCGCCAGCGCGGCCTGATTTCCACCCTGACTCTGTGCCCGCGATAGCGATAGTGCGTGCATAGCCGAGCTTTCAGCCTGGCGGCTGATCGCGAGCAAGCTCGCTCCTACAGATGGCGTATCGGGTTTACTGGCATGAGGTTTTGAGATGAGCAGATTCGAGGAAAAAGTCGCCCTGGTCACCGGGGCGGCGCAGGGCATTGGCCGGCGGGTCGCCGAGCGCTTGGCCGAGGAGGGGGCGCGGCTGGTGCTGGTGGATCGCTCCGAGCTGGTGTTCGCGTTGCAGGCCGAGCTGGCCCCCAGGTTCGAGGTGCTGGCGCTGACCGCCGACCTTGAGCAGTACGCCGAATGCAGTCGGGTGATGGCTGCCGCCGTCCAGCGTTTCGGGCGCATCGACGTGCTGGTCAACAACGTCGGCGGCACCATCTGGGCCAAGCCGTTCGAGCACTATGCAGAGCAGCAGATCGAAGCCGAAGTGCGCCGCTCGCTGTTCCCCACCTTGTGGTGCTGCCACGCGGCGTTGCCGTACATGCTGGAGCAGGGCAGCGGCGCCATCGTCAACGTGTCGTCCATCGCCACCCGCAGCATCAACCGCGTGCCCTATGGCGCGGCCAAGGGCGGGGTGAATGCCCTGACCGCCTGCCTGGCGTTCGAGACCGCCGGGCGCGGGGTGCGGGTCAATGCCACCGCCCCCGGCGGCACCGAAGCGCCGCCGCGGCGCATTCCGCGCAACAGCGCCGAGCAGAGCGCCGAGGAACAGGTCTGGTACCGGCAGATCGTCGACCAGACCGTCGACAGCACCCTGATGAAACGCTACGGCACCCTCGACGAGCAGGCCGCGGCAATCCTGTTCCTGGCCTCCGACGAGGCGTCCTACATCACCGGCCTGGTCATGCCGGTAGGCGGTGGCGACCAGGGCTGAATCGCCGACGACCCGACGAACTGTCGGGCTGTGCACTCTCAAAAAAACAACAAGAGTCAGATGCCATGCGAAACATAGACAGCAATCAATTGATCGACGGGGCACGCTTCAATGCCTTTCACTGGCGCGTGCTGTTCTGGTGCGCGCTGATCATCATCTTCGACGGCTACGACCTGGTGATCTACGGCGTGGTGCTGCCGGTGCTGATGCAGGAGTGGGGCCTGAGCCCGCTGCAGGCCGGGGCGCTGGGCAGTTATGCGCTGTTCGGCATGATGTTCGGCGCGCTGTTTTTCGGCACGCTGTCGGAGCGCATCGGCTGCAAGAAAGTCATCGCCATCTGCGTGGTGCTGTTCAGCGGTTTCACCCTGCTCAACGGCTTCACCACCACGCCCACCCAGTTCGGCATCTGCCGCTTTATCGCCGGCCTCGGCATCGGCGGGGTGATGCCCAACGTGGTGGCGCTGATGAACGAATACGCGCCGAAGAAAATCCGCAGCACCCTGGTGGCGATCATGCTCAGCGGCTACTCGGTGGGCGGCACGCTGTCCGCCGGCCTGGGCATCGTGCTGCTGCCGAATTTCGGCTGGCAGGCGGTGTTCTATGTGGCGGCGATTCCGTTGTTGCTGCTGCCGCTGATTCTCAGGTTCCTGCCCGAATCCCTGGGCTTCCTGCTGCGCCAGGGCCGGGACGACGAAGCGCGCCAGGTGCTGCAATGGGTCGAGCCGGGCTTCGTCGCGCAACCCGGCGACTCGTTCGTCAAGGCCAACCTCAAGACCACCGGCACGCCGGTGGTGCAGCTGTTCCGCGAAGGCCGGGCGCTGAGCACCTTGATGCTCTGGGTGGTGTTCTTCTGCTGCCTGCTGATGGTCTACGCGCTCAACTCCTGGCTGCCCAAACTGATGGCCAATGCCGGCTACAGCCTGGGCTCGAGCCTGATGTTCCTGCTGGTGCTGAACCTCGGGGCGATTTTCGGCGCCGTGGGCGGCGGCTGGATTGGCGATCGCCTGCAGCTGCAAAAGGTCCTGGTGGCGTTTTTTATCGTGGCCGCGCTGTCCATCAGCCTGCTTGGCTTCAAGAGCCCGCACGGGTGGCTGTACGCCCTGATCGCGATTGCCGGGGCCACCACCATCGGCACGCAGATCCTGGCCTTCGCCTGCGTCGCCCAGTTCTATCCGGTGACGATCCGCTCCACCGGCATTGGCTGGGCCTCGGGCATCGGCCGCGGCGGGGCCATTGTCGGGCCGCTGCTGGGCGGTGCCTTGGTGAGCATCGAGCTGCCGCTGCACTATAACTTCATGGCCTTTGCCATTCCGGGGGCGGTGGCGGCGCTGGCGATGTGTTTCGTCTACCCGCGGCCCGCCAAGGCGCATCCGGTCAGCCAGGCCAGCGCGCCGTCCCTGTAGCAGGGCCCGTGACCGGTGCGGGCGCCCAGGTGCCGGCACCGGTGGTTCAGTCATGCCAATCACCGCTGACCGCGGTTGAGCCGAATCCGTAGATGCCAGGCTTGCCGGCGATGTGGACGCTGCGCGGTGGCTGGCAGGCCGCCATCATGAGCAAGCTCGCTCCCGCAGTGAGCGTGGTGGTTGCAGATAGCGTGCAGACACCGCGGCGCCGCGAGCGAGCGGCTGGTCGGATACGCTGTCGCGAACCCTTTCTTGAGCCTGGGGCGCAAACCCCAGCACCTATACTCAATCCAGGCATGGTCGTGTGGTATCCGGTTGAAGCCTGCCCCGTCGTGAGCGGGTGGCCGTGGTCGACGCTGTGCGAGGGTTGCCATCTTGTACCTGCGTGCGCTGATCGTCGTGATGCTGCTGGTGCTGGCCGGATGCGCCGCGACTCAGCGTGTCCGCGAGGCGGTGGCGCCGGTGGTGGTGCCGGCCAGCACCTGGCGCCAGGTGGACCGGGAAATCGCCGAGGCTTCGCAGCAGGCGGTGATCCAGGCCAAGGTGTTTGCCCGCGGCTCCATGGAGCACTGGCGGGTGCGGGTCTATGCCGTCACCGAGGAAACCTTCATCCCCTGGTTCAGCAGTTACTGGACCCAGGAATGGATGGCCATGAAAGTCAGTTGGTACAGCCTCACCGCCGGCGACGAGAAGGATGCGGCGGCGACGCGGCTGGCGGAGTACCTCAAGGAGCAGTATCAGGAACAGGTGCTGGCACCGGTGGCGATGGAGATCGACCCGGATGCGATTCTCAACCAGGCCACGGAGTTCTATATCGAGCTGCTGGACAAGCAGGTGCAGGTGATCGCCCAGCGTTATCGGTTGCCGGCCAGGCAGCTCGATCAACGGCTCAATGGCGTCCAGGCGATTCGCCTGGGGCCGCCGCCGGCGCGCGATGCGTCGTTGTATCAGGTGTTGCATGCCAAGCCCCTGACTACGCTGCCGGCCTACTCGGCCCTGTACCAGCAGATCCATAGCGCGCCGGCGGGCACCGGCGAGGTGTCGTCCGAGGCCGGGATTGTCTCGGTGGCCAAACAGGCCAGCGAAAAATTCGAAGCGCAGATGGCCGGCCGTGGCATTGCCGGCGCCGCGTCGGCGGTGGCCGGCAAGGTCGCCGGTGCGGTGATCTCCCTGGGCGCCGCGGGATTTCGCGCGATAGCCCATGAGAGCGACCGGGCCGAGACCGAGGCGCAGATTCGCCAGAGCCTGGGCAAGGCGTTCGACCAGGCCTGGTTCAAGCTGTTGAACAACACCGGCAACGGGGTAATGGCCGGGGTGTATTACCTGGCCGGGCATATCGAGGGCGAGCTGGGCCAAAGCGCGGTACCGGAGCCCCCGCTCGAGACGGTACCGGGCACTGTGCATCCGCCTGCCACGCCGGGCCTGAGCGCCCCGCAAACCGGTTGGCAGCCGGAGCCATGAAGCCCGGCGGTCGGTCGATTCAGGTTTTTTCGCGCCGACTTGTCGATTGTCGGCGATACGGATCGACCAGTTCACAGAGTGACCGACAGCAAGGTCGGGATCCGATGTTCAACCCCAATCAGCAGGAGCAGGATCATGTCTTATGTCGATGGTTGTGTACTGGCGGTACCCACCGCCAACCGCGAGGCCTTCAAGCAGCATGCGCAGGTCGCGGCGAAGGTGTTCAAGGAGTTCGGCGCCTTGAGCGTGGTCGATTGCTGGGGCGACGACGTGCCCGAGGGCAAGCTGACCTCGTTCCCCATGGCGGTCAAGCTCAAGGCGGACGAGACGGTGGTGTTCAGCTGGATCATCTGGCCGTCCCGTGAAATCCGCGACGCGGGCATGCAAAAAGCCATGGAAGACCCGCGGCTCAAGCCCGATGTCTGCCCGATGCCGTTCGATGGCCAGCGCATGATTTATGGCGGATTCACCATGCTGCTCAATGCCTGAGGCGTCACCAGCGAAACATCGGCAGTGGCCGCAGCGGCGTACGCAGCAACTGCCGTGCCGAAGCCCGCGCCAGCATCCTCGACGGCGCCAGGTAGTCGAGGGTGCCGTGGGTCCAGATACCCAGGTCATGAAAGGCCGCGGCGATCTGCACCGCGCAGGACAGCGGCCGGTCCTGCGGATTGAGCGCGGTGTAGAAGCTCAGCACGCGGTATATATGATTGCGCTAGCCGGGCAGGTCCTGGCCGATCACCGTGGGGAAAGAGGCAAGGATCTGTTCGGTGAGCGGGCATTCGAGAACGACGTCCAGGTGGTCTGCTCCGGGTCTGGAAGGGCGACAGTATAAGGCTCGGCGCAGGGCTTGCGGATGCTCGATTTCCTGCTGGAGAAACAGCAGGGCTGGAAGACCTGAAGCGGGGATGGGCAGCCCGGGATGGATTGGTTAGTATGGCGACCGGGCTTCCTGGGCGCCCACCTCGCGAAAGCGCAAGCACCTTCAATTCCCGCAAGCACTACGCTTGCATACCCCCTCCGGGCCAATAGCGAGCAGGCCGATTCTCTTGGAGTTGGTATGCCTATCAACAAATCCGTTCCCCGTTCACCCGCCAGTCAGGCCGCCAGCCTGGTACTGCGCGAAGCCAAGCGCTTGCATCGCACTGCAACCAGCGGTTCGCTGGCCAGCGCCTTGCCGATCCTGCGGCGCTTGCTGGCGAGCAACAGTTTGCCTGGCTTGTCGTTGCCCGAGTTGTATCGACAGCGAGACAAGGTGCAGCGCAAACACCTGTTGCGCACCCTGGCCAGTGAGGCCGGTTTTGCCCATTGGGAGACCTACCGCCAGGTCCTCGACGAACTGGCGCCCGAGCAGTTGCAGCATTTTGAACTGGTCTACCGCCAGGCGGGTCATCTCAACTGCTGGTTCTCGTCGCCGGACGAAGCCCGGGAGTACGTGGCCCATCATGGCGGGCGGCTGTTGTGCGTAGGGCAACAGGCGGTGGTGCTGGTGGATCTGCCGGCGGCGTAAGGCGTTATCCATAGCTGTACAAAAGCACGGCATCCGGGGTTTCCCGGGTGCCGTTTTGCGTTTCCAGGGCACTACGCCGGCATGACCCTGTTACTCGCACGATCCTCCTTTATTTACGTGCCTCGAGAATCAGGTTGAACGGCGTCTCTGCGGCCCGGCGGAACTGGCTGAAGCCGGCTTCGCTGAAGACCTGGCGCAGGCGCGCTTCGCCGGCCTGGGCACCGAGCCCCAGGCCGACTTCCTGGGACAGCGAGTTGGGCGTGCAGATAAAGGTCGAGGCGGCATAGAACAGCCGGCCGACCGGGGTGATGTTCTGGTCCAGTTGATCGTTGGCGAACGGCTCGACCAGCAGCACGCTGCCGTCGTCTTTCAGCGCCTGGAAGGCATGTTGCGCGGCGCCCACCGGGTCGCCCATGTCGTGCAGGCAGTCGAAGAAGCAGATCAGGTCGTAGTCGTTGCCGGGGTAGGTCTTGGCGCTGGCCTGGGAGAACTGCACGCGGCCGGTCACCCCGGCTTCCTCGGCCCGTTGCGTCGCAGTAGTGACTGAGGGCTGGTGGTAGTCGAAGCCGAAAAACTGCGAGGCGGGATAGGCCTGGGCCATGATCACTGTCGAGGCGCCATGCCCGCAGCCGACATCCGCCACCTTGGCCCCGGCCTGCAGTTTTTCCACCACGCCGTCCAGGGCCGGCAGCCACTCGGCCACCAGGTGCGCCCGATAGCCGGGGCGGAAGAAGCGCTCGGTGCCGCTGAACATGCAGGGGTGATGATCGCCCCAGGCCAGGGCGCCGTCGCCGCGCATCGCCGCCAGCAGTTTGTCCTTGTCGTGGAACAGCGCGGAGACCACTACGGCGCCACCGGCCACGTACACCGGCGAATCCTCGATGGCCAGTGCCTGGGCCTGTTCTTCCGGCAGGCGGAACTGGCCGCCCTGGTGTTCCATGTAGCCGGACGCGGCATGGGCGCTCAGCCATTCGCGCAGCAGCCGTGCGTTGCAGCCGGTCTTGGCGGCCAGCGCCTCGGGGCTGACCAAGCGACTGTCGGCCATGGCCCGGTACAGGCCCAGTTCTTCGCCGAGAATCATATTGGCGAGCATCGCCGCGCCGCCCATGTCTGACACTAGTTTGCCCATAAAATCGTTGAGCTTGGCTTCGTCCATGGCCTTGTCCTCCGCTGTGAGGGTCACTGCCGCCGACGGCCCGGCAGTGGCCGGATGGAGATACGCGGCGTGCGCGGGGAGGCCATGTCCCGGTGCTGCCGAATGAGTGGGCCTGGCAGGGCCGGCCCGTGTTCTGAAGAGCTGATGCACGTACGCCTTCCGCGGGGGACGGGTGCGTGCCTACCGTTCAGGCAGGTGAGGCTGGCCATCGGGCCTGGGCGTCGAACCCGTGGCGGCAGGCGAGGCTGCGCGCGGGTTCCGGGGGCGCCCGGAGCAAGCGATTGCCGGTTGGTAGATGAGTCAGTTTAGTTCCCCGGCGGGGGCGTCGCGGGGTTGGCCGATGAGGGGGCAGGGCGCCGCTGATGGCGCCCTGGGGCAAGGTCGGTCAGGCCGTCAAGGCGTGCCGAACATCGCGGTCCAGTAGATGCCGGCATCGCTTTTCGGATCGACCGCATAGGACGCGCCCAGCTCGCGATACTGCGGGTTCATCAGGTTGGCGCAATGGCCCGGGCTGGCCAGCCAGCCATCGACCACCTTGCGCACGCTGTCCTGGCCGGCGGCGATGTTCTCGCCGATCTGTTGGCCGGTATAACCCGCCAGTTCGGCGCGGTCGCCGGGGGTGCGACCGTCGCGGTCCTTATGGTCGAAGAAGTTGTGATTGGCCATGTCCCGGGTATGGTCCTGGGCCGCGCTGGCCAGGGTGGCGTTCCAGGCCAGCGGGGTGGCGGCGGCGAAGATCTGGTTGCCGCACTGGCGCGGTTGCGCGCGGGCGCTGTTGAGGGTTTCCAGGAGTTTCTGGCCCTCGGCCTGCCAGTCGCCGAGGCGCGCGGTCAGCAGCGGCCGGGCGAGGACGATGCGCCATTCCTGGCCAGTGCGGCTGACACCGATATCGACGAACTGCGGGTCCAGCACCACCTGGCAGAAACTTTCCTGCACCGCCTTCATGGCCGCCTGGGCATTGCGCGGTCCGGACAGGCTGATGGCCTGGACATTGACCATCGGGTAGGCACTGCTGGCCAGGGCCTGCTGCAGGTTGCCGATGCTGTTGGCCGGCAGCACCAGGCGCGGGTCGGCGGCCAGCGGCGGCAGTTCCTGGGACACCTGGCCGGCGCAGCGCTGGACCTGGCTGCGGTAGCTGTTGATCGATGTCACCAGTTGCGTCTCGTCGCTCGCCACGGCGGCGGTGGCGAACGCCATGCTCAGCGACAGCAGGGTCAGCGGCAGAACGGAGGATAGGCAGCGCATGGAGATCTCCCTTGAGCGAATTGCGCCCATGATGCGCGATTTTGCCCCGCTCGGCGCAAGGTCTTTTTGCCGAAAACCGGCGCCGTTATCCGTCCTTGCCGTTGCCGGCGTGGCGCCGGTTACGGGCGGACGGCGGCGAACTACACTCAAGTCCAGTCGCCGCAGCCGGCAGGCGGGTGGCGGCTTTCCCGTGCCCGGATCGGGCTTTTGGCGAAGGTGCGAGCATGCGTCCGACAGCGATTGCCGGCGGTTTTCTGATCCTCCTGTGCGGGGGGCTGGCGATGGCCGCGGGTGAAACAGCGGACCCCGAAGTGGCGCAGGACAAGGCCCAGGTCCTGGAACAGAAAGCCGCGGACCAGCAGCCAGCGCCACGCAGCGAAACCATTACCCCTCCCGAGGCCCAGGCGGTGGACCCGGCGGGCGCCGCGCCGCTGGACGATGCCATCACCTGCCTGGCGCGGTCCATCTACTGGGAAGCCAAGGGCGGGACCGCCGCCGACATGGAAGCTGTGGCCAGCGTGGTGCTCAACCGGCTCGGCCATGAGGGGTTTCCCGATACGGTGTGCGCGGTGGTCAAGCAGGGTTCGGAGCAACATGCCTGTCAGTTTTCCTGGTGGTGCGACGGGCGTGCGGATCAGGTGAAGGAAGATGAGCCCTATATCGCGGCCAAGGAAATCGCGCGCAAGGCGCTCAACCAGCAGCTCGCGGACCGCACCCATGGCGCCCTGTATTTCCATGACCGGCGCGTGCGGCCCGGTTGGGCCAGGCAATACCGCAAGACCGCCGAGACCGGCAAGTTCCTGTTCTACAAGCCGCGAGGCGACAGCGCCCGTTAGCCCGGTTTGCCCAGGCCATCTGTAGGCGCAAGCTCGCGCCTACAGGAACTGCGTCAAATACGCGGGCGGAGTATCATGCCGGCCCGCCGCCGACGCCTGCTGTCCCAGGCGTGCCGCAACCTTTGGAGCCCACCGCGCAATGCCCATCATCAGCCACTTCCAGACCCCGTGTCCGGAAGCCGTCAACAGCCAGATCCTGCAAATGGTGGTCGACTACCTGACCGACATCAGCGCCGTGGCGATCCCGCCCAGCAACCTGCTGTACAACATCTACCAGTACGCCATCGGCTTTGAGGTGCATCTGTATCTGCAGGCCCTGGACGGCGCCCGGGGCATCGCCGTGGAACTGCTGGTGGCCACTGACGAGGACGACCCGCAGCAGGTGCTGGGTTTTGTGCTGTACCTGCCGGTCAAGGACGATCCCGAGGCGTGCGGCGTGGCCTATATGGCGGTGCGTGCCAGCCATCGCCGGCAGGGGATCGCGCGGGCGCTGCTGGCGCGGATGCGCGAGCGCTACCCCCATGCCGAACTGACCTGCGCGGTGGGCAAGGTGGCCTGGTTCGAAGCGCTGGGCTTCCAGGTGCTGGGCGTGCGCGGCCCGCAGGTGCTGATGAACACCCGCGATCACCCCACCGACGGCTTGATGGGCCTGCTGGACACGGCGCCGATCTATCGTTCGCTGGAGGTGCGGCAGATTCACAGCTACCTGCTGCAAAAGCATGGCAAGCGGGCGATGCTCGATGCCGAAAAACAGCGTGACCGCCACCTCGACCAGATGACCCGCAACGCCCAGGCCCTGGTTCGCGAGCGCCTGGGGCAGGGCTGAGGCCGCTCGGTCGCTCAGCCCTTGAGCCGCACGCTCAGCCCGGCTTGTGCTGGTCGGCGGCCATGATCGAGGGGGCCAGGGAAATGCCCGCCATCTGGCAGATGTCCGCCAGCGTCGCCTGCTGTTTGTGGAAGGCCTTGGCCAGGTCCAGGGCGGCCTCCTGGACGTTAAGGCCGAACTCCTTGATCACCTCGCTCTGATCGAACAGGAAGCCATAGGCCAACAGTTCCGGGGTGCGCGATTCGTCCTTGGGCACGATGACGATTTTCCAGAAACGGGTCGGGTAATACACCGGGCCCTTGCCGAAGTCCTGCTCGACGCAGGAATCCCCCAGCACCGGGCCGGCGAAGATGATGGCCTGGCCGCCCCCGGCTTCGATCTGTTCGGCCAGCTCGCCCTCGAAGTAACCCCAGATGCCTTTGCGATTGCGGTACAGGGCGCCGTCGGGCGATTCCTGGTTGAACAGCTCGTGCTGCGGTGTGCAGTTGGTCCAGTGGTAGGTGTCGGCGTTGGCGTACTCGGTGTCGATCCCCGGCTGGCCCCAGCAGTTGTCTTCGCGGCGCACGATATGGCCGCGATCGAAGTTGCCGGCCGGCGCGTAGATGTCGCTGTTGGTCAGCTGGTAGCGGCTCGGCACCCGGCGGTCGAGGCGCCAGCTTTCGCCGCCGAAGCCGCGGCGGCCCCGCGCATCGCCGCGGACCTCGGGCCGGTAGTCGGCATTGGAGGCCGTCCACATCGGCATGCGGTACTGCTTGTTCATCACCAGCGAATAGCGGTGATAGGGCAGTTCCAGCGGGGCGTCGTCGTCCAGGTTGGAGAGCCTCATGGCCGGCACATTGCGCGCCACGACTGCATGTTCGCGGTAGTCGCCGACGCGGTAGAGCTGGGCCAACAGGTCGCCTTCGACGAAGGGCGGCGGCACCGGCACCCCGAGAAAATCCGGATCGTAGCCGGGACGGGCCTCGTAGTCGAGGTCGAAGGTCAGGGTCTTTTCCAGGGCCTCGACCGTTGGAGCCGGTTCGGCCGGCACCGGCTCGGCAGGCGCCGCGCCGAGGGTGGGCGCGACGCTCGTTGGGCTGTCCGCGGCGTGACTGAGGATGTTGATGGTGGTGGGGCCGGAGATATGAAAGATGTTCTGCGACCTCTCGGGCAGGCCTGGGCGGGGCGGCGTAACAGGCAGCGCTTCGTTGACGCTGAGCGTAGCCAGCGGGTCGGCGGTCTGCTCCATGAGCTGGGCCAGCAGCTCGGCCGGCCTGCCGCCCAGTTGCAGGGCCTTGAGCGCGCCGACGATGCTGCTGACCCGGGTGCCCTCGTTGGCCACCCAGTCCACCGTGCTTTCCTCGTCCCCTTCGGCATTCCAGATACTGTGGTCGGTCTTGAGAATGTTGCCGGCTTCGTCGGTCCTGGGGATGCCGCAGTGATGCAGGGCGATCAGCTCCCAGTTGTCGCTGAACACCGGGGAGCCGGAAGCGCCTTCGGCGGTGTCGGTTTCGTAGTGCAAAAAACCCTGGTCGAGAATGTCCAGCAGCCGGTTGTGGGTGGTGGCGTACTGGCGCGGGCCGCCATCGGGGTGCTGGATGATGTTCATCGGCCGGCCACGCAGGGTCTTGCCGGTGGCTTCGATCAGGCGGATGCAGCCGTAGTCCGACAGCGCCTCGCCGCGTGAGCCCTGCGTGGAGATGGCCACCAGGCAGAAGTCCAGCGCCTCGTCGGCGAAGTAGAATAGATCCGGCTGCAGGTTGAAGTAGGTGCCTTCGTTGATGCCGCGCTCCTGCCTTTCGTAGAGAAAGTTGGCGGCGCAGTCCACGGCATCCACATACCGGGGGAACACATGCTGGTTGGTCAGCAACAGGCTGGGCGAGACCAGGAAACCGGTGGCGAAACCCTCGACCACCGTGCCCGGGCGTGGCGCATTGACCAGCCGCGCCACCGGCCTTGCCGCCTGGCGGGCGGTCTCGCTGGGGGCGTAGAAGGTTGGGTCCCAGGTGCCGATCCGCCGTTCCAGCCCGGCCCGGGTCAACAGGGCGCGGGCGTTCTCGCGGGCGATCCACTTGGCCAGTTGTTGCGGTGAGTCGCCGGCGCCCGGGCCCAGTTCGCGGATGCGCGACTGCGATTCGCTGCGAGCCCCGGCCTGCTGGTTCCAGCGTTGCAGGGCTTTGGCCATGTTGCTTCGGCGGGCAGTGGCAACGGCATCTGGCGTCTTGCTCATGGGCACCTCCTGGCGAGTACGGGATTCCTTTCGGGCTAGCCATTTGAGCGTAGACAACCAGCGCGCTGGCAGACGGCTGGCGGTATGCCAGCTCGTCGGATCCACCGGCCTTTACGCGCCTTTACGCGCCTTTGCCGGCGCGTGCCTGCAAGCGTTCCAGCAACACCTTGGCCACGCCCTGGGCCGAGCCCGGGTTCTGCCCGGTCACCAGCTCGCGGTCGATCACCACGTTCTCGCTCCATGGCGAGCGGTTGCTGCGGTACAGGCCGCCGGCCTGTTCCAGGGCGGTTTGCGGGTAGAAGCGCATGGCGCCGCCGCCCAGCAGGCCCTTGGCCAATTCCTCTTCCTGGTTGCTGATCACCGTGAACTGGTAGCCGGCGTAGATCCAGCCCGGGGCGCTGGCCTTGCCGCCGCTGGCCAGCTGCCGGGTGAAGTCCTGCGCCTGGGGCAGGGTCGACAGCAGGGCGATCGGGCCGTGGCAGACCAGGGCGGTGGTCTTGTTGTTCTGATGGAAATTGCTCAGCAGCCGGCCCAGCTCGGGGCTGTGCAGCAGGTCCTGCATCGGCGCGTGGCCGCCGGGCACGTACAGCGCATCGAAATGCTCGTAGCCGATCTGCTCGACCCGGGCCAGGCTGATTACCGGCGATTCGCCGGGGGAGGTGATTTTCAACTGGTCGAGCAGCGCCTGGTGCGCCTGCAGTGCGGCGACATCGTTGTTGAAATACATCTTGTCGGTGGAGGAGCGGTCCAGGGTTGGCGCCTTGCCCTGCGGGGTGGCGAAGGTCACCGAGTGGCCGGCGTCGAGCAGTTGTTTGACCGGCTGCATCAGTTCGTTGAGGTAGAAGCCGGTGGCAAACACCTTGCCGTCCTTGAGGTCGAGGTGGTCGGCGTCCGAGAGCACCACCAGGACGTTTCCGGCCTGGGCGTTGAAGGTGGCGGCGGTGATGCTCATGGCAAGAGCGAGGGTGCTGAGTGGGCGCATGGCGGTTTCCAAAGTATGAGGTCAGGGAGTCGGCGGTGGCCGACGGGTGATTCACTGTATTCATGCCTCCGCGAGCGATAAACTCGCGCCACTGGAAATCACTTGTTCCCTGGAGATAAAGGTGAGCCGTCGATTCGATTATCTGGCTGACGTCGAGGTGTTCGTCAGCGTGGTGGAAAAGGGCTCGTTGAGCGCCGGCGCGGTGGCCTTGGGCACCACGCCTTCAGTGGTCAGCCGGGCGATTTCCCGGCTGGAGGCGCGCCTGGGCGTGCAGTTGCTACGGCGTACCACCAGGCGCCTGAGCCTGACCGAAGCCGGCCTGTTGTACCTGGAACAGTCGCGGGCGGCGTTCGAGCTGATCGACGGCGCGGAGCGCAGCATCCAGGGCCAGGACGGCGAGCTGAACGGGCGGGTGCGCCTGAGCGTGCCGACCACCTATGGCCATTACCGGTTGCCGGCGCTGCTCGGCGGCTTTGCCCGGCACTACCCGCAGGTGCGCATCGAGCTGAGCATCAGCAACCGCAATGTCGACCTGGTGGCCGAAGGTTACGACCTGGCGATCCGCCTCGGGCCTCTGCCCGACAGCGGCCTGGTCGGGCGCAAGCTGGAGGACGCGCCGCTGTGCCTGGTGGCCTCTCCCGACTACCTGCGCCGCGCCGGCACGCCACGGCGCCTGGAGGACCTGGCGGCCCATGCCTGCCTGCCGTTCATCATGCCCAGCAGCGGCCGGGTCGGTGCCTGGCTGCTGCGCGAGCAGGGGCGGGACCTGGAGTGGACGCCCCAGGCGAATATCCAGGTGGCCGACGATGTGCTGGGCATCGTGTCCCTGGCCGAACACGGCATGGGCATTTGCCAGACCTACGAGTTCATCGTCCGCGAGCGGATCGCCAGCGGCCGCCTGGTGGAAGTGCTGCCGCAGGCGGGCGGCCGTTCGCGGCCTTTCTCGGTGATCTACCCGCCGCACCGCCAGCTGTCGGCGGCGGCGCGGGCCCTGATCGATCACCTGACCCAGGCCGTGGCGCAGTAACAGATCGACCGGCCATCAGTCCCGCCATTGCTCGGGAGAAGGATTAAAAAAGCGCCAACTGCCGTGAGGAAGGGGATTTACTGAGAATCGGGCGCTGATTACAATGATAATCATTGCTATTCATGTCCTCCCTTCCTTGAGTGCACACCTTGAAGTCATCCTGTCCGCGTGCCCGCCGTAACACCCTGATCAAACGCCTGTTGCCGACACTGTCCTGCTGTCTGGTCGCCAGCCCGCTGTGGGCGCAGGAGGCGGTCGAACTGCCGGCCACCGATATCCAGGCCGATCGCCTCAGCCAGGACACCGGCTACACCACCTCGCAAGCCAGCACGGCGAGCAAAAGCAATGTGCCGATCAAGGACGAGGCACAGTCGATCAACGTGGTGACCCAGCAGACCCTGGCCGACTATCAGGTGCACTCGCTGAGCGACGCGATGAAGTTCGTCAGCGGCGTCAGCCAGGGCAACACCCTGGGCGGTTCCCGGGACTCGCTGGTCAAGCGCGGTTTCGGCACCAACGACGACGGCTCGATCCTGCGCGATGGCGTGCGTTCCAACCTGGGGCAGAACTTCAGCGCCACCACCGAGCGGGTCGAAGTGCTCAAGGGCCCGGCGTCGATGCTCTACGGTGCCCTGGAACCCGGCGGCCTGGTGAACATCATCAGCAAGCAGCCGCAGTATTCCCAGAGCACCACCCTCAGCGGCTCGGCCTACAGCGAGGGCGGCGGCAGCATGGCCCTGGACACCACCGGGCCGCTGGGCGATACCGGCCTGGCCTACCGCCTGATCGCCGAGCGTGGCCATGAGGACTACTGGCGCAATTACGGAGTCAACGAGCACACCCTGGTGGCGCCGTCGCTGACCTGGACCGGCGAGCGCGCCAGCCTGACCCTGAACTACGAATACAACGACTACTCCAGCCCCTTCGACCGCGGCACCGTGTTCACCAACGGGCACCCGGCGGACATCGACTACGACAAGCGCCTGGACGAACGCTGGGCGAAAAGCGTGGGCATTCGCGAAGTGGCCAGCGCGCGCTTCGAGTACCAGCTGAGCGACGCCTGGAAAACCCGCGTCACCTACGGCTGGAACAACGACCGCTACAGCCTGTCGATCGCCCAGCCCAGCAGCCTGACCGGCAACACCCTGCGCCGGGCCGCCAACGGCGCCCACTACGACGACGAAACCCGCTACGCCAGCTGGGATTTCATCGGCCAGCAGGAGCTGTTCGGCCAGCGCCATGACCTGCTGGTGGGCGTCGACAGCGAGCACTCCGACCAGTACCGCGGCAAGACCTACCGCAACACCGCCCAGGGTGGTTTCAATATCACCGCGCCGGTCTACGGCAACCTGGCCGAGCCGAGCCTGGTCAGCGCCACCCAGAGCAACCTGCGCAACCAGCTGACCTCGAGCTCGCTGTACTTCAAGGACAACTGGCACCTGGACGACCGGTGGATCCTGGTATTCGGCGGTCGCCAGCAGCATTACGACCAGTACAGCGACCAAGGCCTGGGCAAGAGCTACAAGGTCAACCGCGACAGTAACGGCGACACCTTCGTGCCGTTCCTCGGCCTGGTGTTCAAGGCCACCGACAGCCTGTCGCTGTACGGCAACTACAGCCGTTCGTTCAAGCCCAACACCGATGTTGACGACGCTGGTAAGACCTTCGATCCGGAAGAGGGCCGCAGCTACGAGGTGGGGGCCAAGTACGATCCGCTGCCGGGCCTGAACATCAACCTGGCGCTGTACGACATCGAGAAGAAGAACGTGGTGACCACCACCACGGTCAATGGCGTGAGCCTTTCGGAAGCCGCCGGCAAGGTCGGCTCCCAGGGCGTGGAGCTGGACGTCACCGGGCGCATCGCCGAGCGTTGGGACCTGATCGGCACCTACGCCTATAACCACACCGAGATCCTCGACGACCCGAGCAATGAAGGTCACCGCCTGGCCAACGCCCCCAAGCACACCGCCAGCCTGTACCTGAGCCATCACCTCAACGTGCCCGCAGAATTTGGCGCCTGGCACGCGGGCGGCGGCGCCCGTTATGTCGGCGAGCGCGCGGCCAACAACGCCAACGATTTCTGGCTCAGCAGCTACACCGTGGCCGATGCCTTCGTGCGCTGGGAGTCGCCGCTGTTCGGCTACAAGACCAGTTTGCAGTTCAACGTCGACAACCTGTTCGACAAGCAGTACTACCCGTCGTCCACCGGCAGCCAGCTGCAGGTCAACGTCGGCGAGCCACGCACCGCGCGCCTGAGCGCCAGCGTGACCTTCTGACCACCACCGGACCGCTGCGCGTCGCCCTGCGGGGTGGCGCGTCGGCGGGATCCGTCTCACCGCTGTCGCTCTTCCTCCGTCCATTTCATTCTTCATGGCATTCCCGCCAATCTCCCGACTTTGCCCTCCCGCGGCCCGACTCCCCGCGGCCCGGCGTCAAGAAAGCCTTGGCCCGGTCGATAGTTGAAAGGCGAATTGGGCTATTTGCCACTATCGTTGCTGACTGAACCGCTCGCCGAAGGCGGTCATCCTGTTTTGCCCTCTGCCGTTTTTCTTCCCGCCCCGTACATGGAGTAAGAGTGCATGGCTTTCCCCCCACGTTTTCTCGAGCATTACCGCAAAGCCGACCGCATCATGATGGGCCTGATCTGGCTGATGTTCGCCTATGCGCTGGGCCTGGCGTTCTGGCACGACACCTTCACCCAGGCGCTGCTGGTGGGCGGTGGCACCACCCTGGTCCTGAGCCTGCTGTACCGCGCCATCAGCGGCACGCGCCTGATACGCTGCTGCATCGCCATCGGCTTCATGTTCATGGCGGCGCTGCACATCAACCAGGCCAAGGGTTTGATCGAAGCGCACTTCGGCATTTTTGTGCTGTTGGCGGTGCTGACCTTCTATCGCGACTGGCTGCCGATTCTGCTGGCGGCGGTGACCATCGCCCTGCATCACGTGCTGTTCCATGTGCTGCAGCACCAGGGCTTTCCTGTCTACGTCATGGCCCATCACGGCGGTTTCGGCATGGTGGCGGTGCACGCCTTCTATGTGGTGGTGGAGACGGTGATCCTGCTGTACCTGGCGGTGCACAGCCATGCCGACGCGGTGGAGAGCCAGGACATGCTGGACAAGATGCTCGCCGCCACGTCCCAGCTGACCGTCGAGGTTCATCAGGGCGAAAGCGCCAAGGCGCATGTGTCGCTGGCCCAGCGTTTCGACCACTTCATGCAGCAGATCACCGCCCTGGTGGATGGCGTGGTGCGCGACACCCATGGCCTGCGCGAACTGGGCCAGGACCTGGCGAAAACCAGCCAGACCCTGGAGCAGGGCGCCCAGCACCAGTTGACGGAAATCACCCAGATGACCGGCTCCATGCAGCGTATGGGCGATGCCATGGGCGACATCGCCGTGCATGTCGAGCAGGCGGTCGAGCGCGCCGGCCAGGCCAGCGCGCAAATCAGCCGCGGCCAGCAAAGCGTCGATCGCGCCCAGGCGGAAATCACCCAGTTGGCGTCACGCATCAACGGCACCAACGAAACCGTGCAACGCCTGGCGGGGCAGGCGCAGCAGATCGGCAACGTGCTGGAGGTGATCGGCAGCATCGCCGCCCAGACCAACCTGCTGGCCCTCAACGCCGCCATCGAGGCCGCCCGCGCAGGCGAGCAGGGCCGTGGTTTTGCCGTGGTCGCCGATGAGGTGCGCAACCTGGCCCAGCGCACCGCGCTGTCCACCCAGGAAATCAAGACCATCATCGAAGCCCTGCAACAGGGCAGCCGCGAGGCCGCCGAAGCCATGCACGACAGCCACGAAGGCGCCCAGCGCTGCGTCGAAGACAGCCGCCAGGCCTCCGCGATGTTCCAGGCCGTCGGCGCCGATATTTCGCATATCGACCAACTCAACGGCCGCATCGTCAGCACCACCCGCGAACAATCCAGCGCCAGCCTCGACATCGTCGGCCGCCTGCACTCGGTCCAGGCCATCGCCCAGAACACCGCCGACGACATGGGCAACCTGGCCCTGAGCAGCCAGCGCCTGCCACCGATCGCGATCCGGTTGGAGGCGTTGGGGCAGACGTTTCACAAGTAACGGGGGAGGGACGCCTGCTTGCCGACAGGCAGCGGGCGCCATCACTGCTGCTGGTTCGCAGGCCCTGACTGGAATCCGGACTACAGGTCATTCAGACCGGTCAACGTCAATCTCAGAGTTCTCCAAGTTTCCAGGAGCCACCCGATTCGCCAAGTTAGGAGGCCTCGCACCAGGCATAGCCGGTGTGAGGTTTTCTTGGGGAATGGGGAGCAACATGGATGAGTGGCTACGTCGCCAATAGCCCGAAGGGCCATCGCAACAAGGGGATCGAACCGGTCGATCTGGGGGCCCAGCGCTGGGCGGAGTACAAGGATCTGCCGGCGAAAGCAGAAACCCAACCGCCGACTGCAGGATGCTCCTTTACCAAACCCTGCAAGCTGGCTGACGGGGTTATCAACTACGCCAGCTCCTTCATCCCCACTGAGGCCGTCAAGGAGTACGGCGAGTTTGCGTTGTTGGGTGGGCGTGAAACCGATGCGGCGGGAAACCTCAGTCTGAGGAAGATCAGCGGGAACATCCCGGCGGCATCAGGCAGCTTCATGCTCGGTGCAAATGCACTGGCGTCTGCTGGAGTATCGTGTGGCGGTCTTTGCCGCTCTGCTGTTGGAGGCGGTGCTGTTACTTCTGGCGTGGTCGCGGGAAGCCTGCTCGGTGTTATCGCCATGCTCGCACCGTCGAGCCTGGGCGACAGCGCCCTGTATACGGAGGAACAGCTCAAATCGCTCAATGCAGGTCGGACCCGGGTTCGACTGCATATCGAAGAGCAAGCCGACGGCACGCTCAAGGGCTATGGCTACAACACCGAGAAACGCCGCGATTGGGAAATGATCCCCGTGGTTCGGTTTCAGATCCGGGACCAGCAGCAGGTGGCCGACCTCGGCGATGGCGTCACCCTGATCTGGACACCGGCGGTCGATCCTTCCAGCACCTCGGGTATCCCACCGTTAGAGGCTGCACCGCAAGCGCCCCCTATCTGGATTTATCCCCCCACCGAGCAGGCGGATACTATCATCGTCAGTCCGCTCTATCCGCCGGAGTACCAGGACTTCATTCTGGTGTTCCCGCCAGGTTCAGGGGTACAGCCGCTCTATATTGTGATGAATGTCCGGAAGACTTCCGGAACCGCTTCCGGTGAGGGTGAGGACATACAGGGTGTTTGGTTGATCGGTGCGAATTCGGGGGTAGGGGTGCCGATTCCGACTCGGATTGCAGAGCACCTGAAAGGCCAGGAGTTCAAGAGTTTCGATTCCTTCAGAAAAGCTTTCTGGACAGCTGTTGGAAAAGACCCTGAACTATTGGGTCAATTCAGTAAGGCAAACAGACGGGCGTTAAAGAGAGGGGCATCGCCATTTGTCATGCCGGACGAGGCTGTTGGCGGAAGAAAGGTGTTTGAAATACATCATCTTGAACGGCTCACTGACGGTGGCAGCCTTTATGATTCGGACAACCTTCGAGTCAACACCCCCAGAAATCACATCAAACTTCACTCAAGAAAATAGGCGGTTACTGCCATGTTTTTGGACAAGCAGCGAATTGAGGACTTTACCGAAAGTGAGTTCCTGCAGTTGATCAATGAGTTCTTCAGTGAAACCAACGACCTTGAAGGGGCTCAGCTCGAAAAGTATTTGAGTACGCTGGCCAGTCATTTTGAGACGGTCACAGGGCATCCGGCGGGTTATGGACTCATTTACTACCCGGATCAAAACGGCATCGAGGACAGTCCTGAGGCAGTGTTGAACGAGGTAAAAGCATGGCGTGCGGCGCATGGTTTGCCGGGCTTCAAGACGGGATGACTTACCTGGTTGAGCACCAAACAGAAACGATAAAAAAGCCCCGCTCATGCGGGGCTTTTTCATGGCCGGGAGCGGGTCAGCCCGGAGGCAGGCTGGCGCGTATGTGGCTGACGCGTTGTTTCACGTCTTTCCAGGGCGCCTGGCCCGCCAGGTCCTGGCGCAGGAAGCGCAGCAGGTCGGCGATCTGCTGGTCGTCGAGGCTGTGGCGGAAGGCGGGCATGTAGCCCAGTTCCGGGTTGGCCGGTTGGGCGATGCCTTCGAGGATCACGCGGATCGCGTTGTCGGGGCTGTCGGCGTAGAGGTTGCTGTTGAGGGCCAGGGAAGGGCGCACGCCGGTCAGGGTCGGGCCTTTTTCCTGGGCGTGGCAGGCCATGCAGGCCCCCGAGAACAGCCGGGCACCGGGGGAGCCTAGGGGCTCGGTGCGTTGCTCGGCCTGGTGGTTCAGGGTGGCGGCGCTGGCTTGCGGGGTGCTGGCCGGCTGGAGGCTGGACAGGTAATGGGCGATGGCCCGCAGGTCGGTTTCCGGCAGTTGCGCCAGGCCTTCGTGGATCACCGGCGCCATCGGGCCGGCGGCGACGCCATGGCGCGGGCTGTAGCCGTGGCGCAGGAAGTCCAGCAGGTCCTGTTCGGTCCAGGCCAGCGGGGCATTGCCGCCGACCAGGGCATGGGCGCTCCAGTCTTCGGCAACGCCGCCGCTCAGGTGGCGCTGGCCGCCGCGTTCGCCAAACAGCGGGTCGCGGGGCGAGTGGCAGGCGCTGCAATGCCCCAGGCCCTCGCTCAGGTAGGCGCCACGGTTCCACTGGGCGCTGCGCCCGGGATCGTCGGCCATGGCGCCGGGCCTGAGGTAGAGCCAGTTCCAGGCGAGGATGCCCGGGCGGATATTGAAGGGGAAACGCAGGTCGGTCTGCGGTGGCTGGTGGCGGACCGGCGGCTGGCTCATCAGGTAGGCGTAGAGCGCCTTGAGGTCTTCGTCGCGGGTCTTGGTGAAGGCGGTGTAGGGGAACGCCGGGTACAGGTAACGCCCGCTGCGGTCGATGCCGTGGCGCATGGCGCGCTCGAAGGCCGGATAGGACCAGCTGCCGATCCCCGTCTCGGGATCGGGGGTGATATTGGTGCTGTACAGGGTGCCGAACGGGATGCGCATGGCCAGGCCGCCCGCGTTGCGTGCCCCGCCCGGCGCGGTATGGCAGACCGCGCAATCGCCCACGGCCGCCAGTTGCTCGCCCCTGGCGACTTGCTCATGGCTGAAGTACTGGGTGTCGTGATTGTCCAGCGGCGCGATGGCCGGCTGCCAGCTGAGAAAGGCGCCCGCGGTGGCGGCCAGGCTCAGGGTGATCAGGCTCCAGCCGGCGATGCTCTTGAGTTTGCTCATGGGCGGGCCTCCTGGCCAGGGCGGTCAGTGCCGGGGGCTCGCTGCAAGGCTTGCAACACCCGCTCCGGGGTAAAGGGCACTTGCCGCAGGCGCACGCCGACCGCGTCGAAAATCGCGTTGGCGATGGCCGCCGCGCTGGGTACCGAGGCCGATTCGCCGGCGCCCATGGACGGTTCTTCCGGGCGGTCCAGCAGTTGCACATCCACCTCGGGCAATTCGTCGAAGCGCAGGATCGGATAGCCGCCCCATTCCAGGGAGGTGCTGCCGGAGCGGTCGAAGCTGACGTATTCCTTGAGCACTCGGCTGCACGACTGGACGATATTGCCGTGCACCTGGTGACGCACGCCGGCCGGGTTGACCATGCGCCCGCAGTCGTGGCTGACGAAGATCTTGTCCAGGCGAATCTGCCCGGTGCGCCGGTTGACGCTCAGGTCGCAGACCCACGCGGCCCAGGCGGCGCCGAAGCCGGGGAACTTGCTGTGGAAATAACGGGCATAGGCAAAACCCCGGCCCTTGACCCATTCCTGCGAGGCCGGCGCGGGGTGGCGGTGGGCGCTGCCGTCCTGCCAGCCGGCCTGTTTTTTCAGCGCCGCGATCAGCGCCAAGGCGCGCGGGTCGTCCAGGTAGCGCAGGCGGAAGGCGATCGGGTCCTCCTGGGCAATGTAGGCCAGCTCGTCGATCCAGGATTCATGAGCGAAGACATTGGGCAGCGCGGAGACCCCGCGCATCCACGAGGCGCGGACGATCGGCGCGGCGTCCTGGCAGACGATGCGCATCTGTGGGAAGCGGTATTGCGGGATCGCCGTGCGGTCGCCCATCTGCTGGATGTCGGGACGGTTGGCGACGGTGCCGGTGAGCAACAGCGCCAGGGTGCGGGCGTTGTTCGAGGGGTAGCAGGTTTTCAATTCGTAGGCGGCCACTTCGCGTTTGCCGTCGAGGCCACCGCGGACCTGCATCAGTTGCGCGGTGCCCTTGGGTTCCCAGCCGGCTTCCTGTTCGCGCATCAGTTGCACCCGCACCGGGCGCCCGACCGCCTGGGAGAGCAGGGCGGCATCGGCGGCCACGTCGTCGGCGCAGTTGCGTCCGTAGCAACCCGAGGCCTCCATGCGGTTGATCTGTACCTGTTGCGGCGCGCGTCCCAGCAACAGGGCGATGTCCTTGCGCAGGTCATGGGGGTTCTGGCTGCCGGTCCAGACCTCGGCGCGCTCGGCGTCAACCATCGCCACCGCGCAGGACGGGCCGATGGAGGCATGCAGGTGATAGGGCCAGACATAGTCGACATTGAGCGGGCTATTGAGCTTGCCCAGGCTGCTGTCGATGCCGGGATCGTCACGCAGCACGCGGTCCTGCTTGGGGTGGGCCAGGAGCGTTTCACGCAGGATGTCCGGCCGCAGGTCGGGCAGCGCGTCCCAGGGTTTCCACTGGACCTTGAGCTGGCGCATGGCGTCGATGGCCTGCTCCTCGCGCTCGGTGACGATGCCGACAAAGTCACCGATCACCACCAGTTTGACGATGCCCGGCAAGTGCGCGATGGACGCCGCGTCCACCGCGATCAGCGCGTGGCCCAATGGCGCGCTGGCGTCGGCGCCGGGGTAGGGCGGGCGTACCACGCGGCCGTGGAGCATGCCGTCCAGGCGCAGGTCGTGGACATAGGTCAGCTGGCCGGTGACCTTGGCCGGGATGTCCACACGCGGGGTGGACTGGCCGACATAACGACCGGCGCCGACCGCCTTGAGTTCGACGCGTGGGTCCAGGGGCAGGTGCAGGTCCTGCCCGCGGGCCAGTTCGGCGTAGCTCAGGTGTCGTGTAGGGCGAGCGCTGACGTAGATCTGTCCGCGCTCGACCCGCAACCCGGCAATCGGCTGGTCGAGGATTTCCGCCGCGCCTTCCAGCAGCCACTGGCGCAACTGGGCGGCGGCCTGGCGCAGGGGCAGGGCGCTGACCTGGAGGGTCGCGCTGGCGATGGTCGGGCCCTGGTCCGGGGTTCTGGCGGTGTCGCCGAGAATCATCCGCACCTGTTCGAAATCGACATCCAGTTCGTCGGCGACGATCTGTGCCAGCGCGGTGCGTACCCCGGTGCCGAGATCGACATGACCGCAGAACGCGGTGACGTGGCCGTCGGCGTCCAGGGCGATAAAACTGTCGACGTGGTCCGGCGTCGGGTCCGCTGGCAATGCGCCCGCGTTAAGAATCTCGGCTGTGGCCAGCAAGGGTTTGGGCAGCAGGGTGCTGATCATGATCAGGCCGCCGGCCTGGAGCAGGCGGCGACGGGTCAACGGCAGGTCGTTCATGGGCGCCCCCGCTCTGCCAGCAGCTGGCGGGCTCGTGCCGCGGCCTGCAGGATCTCGAAGTGCGCGCCGCAGCGGCAGAGGTTGTAGGCCAGCTCGTTCTTGATTCGTTGCTCGTCGGCCTCGGGTTCGCGCTCGAACAGCGCCACCAGGGTCATGATCATGCCGTTGCTGCAGTAGCCGCATTGCGCGGCCTGCTCATCGATGAACGCCTGTTGCACCGGGTGCGGGCGATCTTCCTGCGCCAGGCCTTCCAGGGTGGTGACGTGTTTGCCTTGCACGCTGGACAGCGGCAGGGTGCAGGAGCGGGCGGCGATGCCGTCCACCAGCACCGTGCAGGCGCCGCATTGGCCCAGGCCGCAGCCGTACTTGGGGCCATTGAGGCCGAAGTCGTTGCGCAGGGCATACAGCAATGGGGTGTTCGGCGGCAACTGATCCAATAAAAGGTGGCGGCCGTTGAGGGTAAAAGTCATGGCAGCTGGGGTCCTGTGGGTGAGTGGCGTGGCGCGCGACATGCGCGACAGCGGTCAGGGCAGGTTTGAGCCGGCAACGGGCTTTGTCAGAGACTGGACAAGCAGGTGGCGCTCAGGTGCTGTGCAGATTGGCGGGGGCGAAGCATGCGGGGTTTATGGTGGGTCGATAAATAAGACGATTCTGGTTTTTTGTAGGCCTAAGCCAGGGAGTAATTCGGTTTTATCTGAGCAGATTCCTGAGAAAATGATGGCTAGTAGCCATAATTGTTGCTTGTGACAGCCCAGGTCACGGCGTAGGATGCGCGCCCTGATCAGCCTGGCTGAACCGTTTTACCCGAATGCGACATGGATTGTTATGACTCACTCCCCCCGTTTTTTCTCGCCGTTGCTCATCCTGGCAATGGCGACGATGCCGGCTTTCGCCGATCCCGGTGCCCAGCGCGCCGAGCTGCTGCAGGTTTACCGCCAGGCCGTCGAGCATGACGCCCAGCTGTCCGCGGCCCGCCACGAGTACCAGGCCCAGCGTGAAAGCATCCCCCAGGCCCGGGCCGGTTTGCTCCCCACACTCAATGCCGGCAGCACCGTGGAGTCGGTGCGTCTGGAGCGCGATGAGCCTGGCCTGACCCGCACGCGCAGCACCAGGGTATTCCAGGCCAATCTCAACCAGCCGCTGTTTCGTGCCGATCGCTGGTTTCAACTGGAAGCCGCCCATGCCAGCACCGCCCAGGCCGAGCTTGAATTGGGCGCGAAGGAGCAGGGGCTGGTGCTGATCACGGCCCAGGCCTATTTCGAAACCTTGCGCGCCCTGGACCTGCTCGCCGCCTCCAAGGCCGAGGAAGCGGCGCTCAAGCGCCAGCAGCAACAGGCCCAGGCCCGCCTGGAAAATGGTGCCTCGAGCATCACCGATGTGCTCGACGCCCAGGCCGCCCATGACAACGCCGGGGCCAATCGCAAACTCGCCGAGCGCAAGGTCGACGATGCCTTCGAGGCCTTGTCCCGCCTGACCCGCCAGGACTATTCGACGATCGAGGGCATTCAGCATCAGCTGCCGGTGGAGCTGCCGGTGCCCAACGATGCCAACGAATGGGTCAGCCGCGCGGTGCGCCAGAACCTGGCGTTGCAGGCCAGCAGTTACGCGGTGATTGCCGCCGAACAAACCAACCGCCAACGCAAGGCCGGTTATGCGCCGACCGTCGATGCGGTGGCGTCCTGGCGCAAAGGTGAAAACGACAGCTTCGGCTACAGCAACCCCACCGATTTCGGGCGCGATGGCTATCGGGGCAATGTCACGCAAAGCAGCATCGGCCTGGAGCTGAATATTCCGTTGTACTCCGGCGGCATGACCCGCTCGCAGGTGCGCGAGGCGACCGAGCGGCTGGCCCAGAGTGAAGACGAGCGCGAGGACCGTCGCCGTGAAGTGGTGCAGAACACGCGCAATTTCTATCGCGCGGTGAATTCCGATATCGAGCAGGTCATTGCCCGGCGGCAGACGATTCGTTCCGGCCAGGCCTCGGTCAAGGCCAACCAGGTAGGGCGGGACCTGGGCTCGCGCAACACCGCGGATGTGCTCAATGCCCAGCGTCAGCTGTACAACGCGGTGCGTGAGTACAACAACGCGCGCTACGACTACATCATCGACACCCTCAAGCTCAAGCAGGCGGCGGGCACCCTGAGCCCGAAGGACCTGAGCGATCTGGCGATGTACCTGACGAAAGACTACGACGCTGATCGGGATTTCCTGCCACCGCAGGAGCGCAAGGCGCTCTGACGGGCGACTCATACAGCTGAATGAAATAAATCTCAATCAATGATGTCGTATTGATACTAATTGTTTCATGTTTGATATAACATCTTGAAATATTAGGACTTTACGGCCGCAACGCGGCATGCATGGAAGCTTATGAGCGAACAAGGAAGGGGCGCCGAGTCGCCCACGCCAGACACCGGCCTGGTCTGTCTGGTGATGCTGGCCCGGTTTCATTCGGTGGCGGCGTCCGCCGAGCAACTGGCCCATGAATTCGCTCCAGAGAACCAGCCGTTCACCCAGCGCGAACTGCTGCTCGCCGCCCGCAAGCTGGGGCTCAGGGCCAAGTCGGTCAGCACCTCCATCGCGCGCCTGGAGCGCACGCCATTGCCGGCGATCGCGGCCGATGGCGACGGCAGGTTTTTCATCATTGCCAAGCTGGACCAGGGCCAGGCGCTGATCCAGGACCCGCGTGCGGATCGGCCTGAGGTCATCTCTTTCGAGGCCCTGGCCGCGCGCTGGACCGGCGAGCTAGTGCTGCTGCGTTCCGAAGCCGGGTTGCCGGGGGAAACCTCGCGGTTCGATTTCACCTGGTTCATTCCCGCCATCGTCAAATACCGCAAGCTGCTGGGCGAGGTGCTGCTGGTGTCCTTTGCCCTGCAGCTGTTTGCCCTGGTGACGCCGTTGTTTTTCCAGGTGGTGATGGACAAGGTGCTGGTGCACCACGGGCTGACCACCCTGGATGTCATCGCCGCCGGGTTGCTCGGCATCATGCTGTTCGAGTCGGCCTTGAGCGGCTTGCGCAGCTACGTGTTCGCCCATACCGCCAGCCGTATCGATGTGGAGCTGGGCTCGCGCTTGTTCCGCCATCTGATCAACCTGCCGCTGGCGTATTTCCAGGCGCGCCGGGTCGGCGATTCGGTGGCCAGGGTGCGTGAGCTGGAGAACATCCGCAGCTTCCTGACCGGCAACGCCATTACCTTGTTGCTGGATGTGCTGTTCTCGCTGGTGTTCATCCTGGTGATGTTCTACTACAGCGGCTGGCTGACCCTGGTGGTGCTGTTGTCGCTGCCGCTGTACGTGCTGGTCTCGCTGTTTGTCACGCCGTTGCTGCGCGCCCGCTTGCAGGACAGTTTCACTCGCGGCGCGGAGAACCAGGCGTTCCTGGTGGAGACGGTGAACGGCATCGACACGGTAAAATCCATGGCCGTCGAGCCCCAGGCGATTCGCAAGTGGGACAACCAGATGGCGGCTTATGTCGCGGCCGGGTTCAAGACCCAGACTTTGTCCACCATCGCCAACGAGAGCGTGTCGCTGATCGGCAAGCTGGTTACTGTGGCGACCCTCTGGCTGGGCGCGCGGCTGGTGATCGACGGGCAGCTTTCGGTGGGCGAACTGATCGCCTTCAACATGCTGGCCGGCCGGGTCAGCGGCCCGATCATGCGCTTGGCGCAGTTGTGGACCAGCTTCCAGCAGACCGGTGTTTCGGTGCAGCGCCTGGGCGATATCCTCAATACCCGCACCGAGCTTTCCCAGGCGACCCGCAGCGCCTTGCCGCCCCTCAGGGGGCAGATCGAATTCGACCAGGTGCATTTCCGTTATCGCGCCGACGGCTCGGAGATCCTGCGCGGGATCAACCTGCAGATCGCCGCCGGCGAGGTGATTGGCGTGGTGGGGCGTTCCGGCTCGGGCAAAAGCACGCTGACGCGCCTGCTCCAGCGCCTGTACGTGCCCGAGCGTGGACGGGTGCTGGTGGATGGCATGGACCTGGCGCTGGCGGACGTGTCCTCGCTGCGCCGGCAGATCGGCGTGGTGTTGCAGGACAACATGCTGTTCAACCGCAGCATCCGCGAAAACATCGCCCTGAGCGATCCGGGCGCGCCGCTGGAAACGGTGATGCATGCCGCCAGCATGGCCGGGGCCCACGAGTTCATCCTGGAGTTGCCCGAAGGTTACGACACCATGGTCGGGGAGCATGGCACCTCGCTGTCCGGCGGCCAGCGGCAACGCATCGCCATCGCCCGGGCCTTGATCGGCAACCCGCGGATCCTGATTTTCGACGAGGCCACCAGCGCGCTGGACTACGAGTCCGAACGGATCATCCAGCAGAACATGCAAAGCATCTGCGCCGGGCGCACGGTGATCATCATCGCTCACCGGTTGTCGGCGGTCCGCGACGCCAATCGCATCCTGGTGGTCGACCGCGGGCAGATCGTCGAGCAGGGCAACCATGCCGAACTGCTGGCGCACCAGGCCGGCCACTATTCGCGCCTGCACCGCATGCAGCAGGGCTGAACAGCGCCCGATTCACAGGTTATTTGTTCGGCCGCCGCCCTCGCCGCAGGGGCGGGGCTGGATGCCATCCGGATTCAAGGACCGATTGCCCATGAGCGCCACTCCTTCGTTATTGCAGCGCTACCGCGACGCCTGGCAGCACGCCTGGCGCCAGCGCAAAAGCATGGACAGCGTGCAGCGCCTGCCCCATGAGGCGCAGTTTTTGCCCGCCGCCCTGGAGTTGCAGGACACCCCCGTGCACCCGGCGCCGCGGATCTTTATCTGGAGCATCCTCGGTTTTGCCGTGCTGGCCCTGCTGTGGGCCTTTATCGGCAAGATCGAAGTGGTGGCGGTGGCGCCGGGCAAGATCGTGCCCAATGGCAAGACCAAGCTGATTCAGTCCAGCGAAACGGCGGTGGTCAGGGCGATCCACGTCAGTGACGGCCAGGCGGTGAAAGTCGGCGAACTGCTGGTGGAGCTCGACCCGACGGCGGCGGATGCCGACGTCAGGCGGATCCAGAGCGAGCTGCTGGCGGCCCGCGTCGACAGCGCCCGTGGCGCGGCCATGCTCGATGCGATCAACCAGCAACAGCCGCCGGCGTCGCTGCTCGGCCCGCTTGCCAACGCCGGCGCCAACGCCAACCCGGAGCAGGTGCAGAGCGCCCAGCGCTGGTTGCAGGGGCAGTACCAGGAGTACCGCAGCAACCTGGAGCTGGTGGACGCGGAAATCCTCCAGCGCAGCGCCGAAATCCAGTCGTCCCAGGCCCAGGTGGCCAGCCTGCGGCAAACCGTGCCGATCGCCACGCAATTGGCCGAGGACTACCGGCGGCTGCTGGAGCAACAGTACGTGGCACGCCACGAGTACCTGGAAAAGGAGCAGGCGCGCCTCGACCTGCTGCGCCAGCTGAGCGTGCAGCAGGCCAGTGTCTTGCAGTCCAGCGCCGCCCAGGCCGAGGCGCGGCGCCGGCGCGAAGGCGTGGTGGCGCAGAACCGCCGGGCCATGCTCGACCTGCAACAGGAAGCCAATCAGAAAGCCGCGAGCCTGGTCCAGGAACTGGCCAAGGCCCGTTACCAGGAAACCCTGACCAGCCTCAAGGCCCCGGTGGACGGCACCGTGCAACAACTGGCGATCCACACCGTCGGTGGCGTGGTCACCCCGGCCCAGCCGCTGATGGTCATAGTGCCCGCCGACCAACCGGTCGAAGTCGAAGCGATGCTGGAAAACAAAGACGTGGGCTTCGTCCGCGCCGGCCAGCCGGTCACGGTGAAAGTGGAAACCTTCACCTTCACCAAATACGGCACCGTCGACGGCGAGGTGCTGAATGTCTCGAACGACGCCATCGAAGATGAGAAGCGCGGGCCGATCTACAGCAGCCGCATTCGCCTGAAGTCCGATCACCTGATGGTCAATGGCCAACGCGTGGCGCTGTCGCCGGGCATGTCGATCACCGCGGAAGTGAAGACCGATCAGCGCCGGGTGATCGACTACTTCCTGAGTCCCTTGCAACAGCATGTGGATGAGAGCCTGCGCGAGCGCTAGGACGGTTGAAGTGAAGTTCCCGGTGTATCGCCTTCCAGGAAAAGATGCCTCTTGTTCTTAAGCCATATTTGCTGGTGATCTGCCTTGGTATATGGCAGCTGCTTCGGAGTTGTAGTGCACTGGCCCTGGTTGTGGGCTTTTGTTATTGCATTGTTCTTGTGCTTGCCTCTCCAGGTACTTGCTGGAAATGGGATGACGGGAAGGTTCAAGTGGTAGTTGAATTTGTTGGGAACAAGGGTGGGCAAGTTTATTAGAACTTTCGGGGAGAGTAGGTCATGCATGGACTGATCAGTGTTTTGCGTAACGGAGTTTTAGGTGCTGTATGTTTTTTGCTGACCGCCTGTTCTGCGCCTGTATCGATAGTAAAGCCCCTGGATATCTCTCGGGCGGAACAGTCCGCCAGTGCGGAGTTTTTGGTCAGGAAGACCGGTGACTACAGATTCGCCTTGCTGTTTACCAAAAAAGACACTCTGCCCGAGATACTCAAACAGATTGAAGTCTGGGGGAACTATGGCGTTGATGGAGTGGCTATCCCCATCCATCTTCGGGTCTTGAAAGACGGCCAGGTATTCTTTGAAAAAAGCTTGATAACAGTAGGTGTCCAATGGGGGCAGACGTTTGACTATGAGGGGAGGCGTTTGAATACCGCGGTAAGGCTGATCAAGACGTTGGAACTTTCACCTGGGAGTTACTCGGTTGAAGTCAGTACACTCGGTGACCTGGAAGCGTTCCGGGGTATCGAGGGGTTTGTAGAGTTTTCTTATTACGATCCAAAGCATTGAAGCATTGTGGTGAGCTTTTTTAAGGAGCTGGAAGTTGGAGAAGAAGTACAGTGTGACTTATAAAGTCGCAAAGGCAGGCGCGGAATACGTCTATCAGCAGGATAAAGCGGATCACAAGGCAGGCGATAGCCACTCATCGACAGGGGGGCATATGTGGTATGCCTTGAGCGATGGGGTAGGCGAAAGCGCCAGCTATGGCTTTGAATCAAAGTTCGATGAGATGCGCGGGCCAGGGCAAGTAGGCCGGCATGACAATGCGGGCTACAAGGAAACGGTCTATGAAGTTAGCGTGGCATTGACCGAGGCTCAATATAAAAGTTTGCTGGCTTTCTCGGAGAATCCCGCGTCCGGCGGATTTGATAACACGCGTTATAGGCTTCTAACCAATAGCTGCGTGGATTTCGTATATGCCTCGCTGAAGTCCATTGGTTTTAATGGTGAAGGTTTCGAGGGCGCTCTTTTTCCGGCGGATAACATAAAGCCGGTCAACAATCTTCTGCATACGTATGGCGCCCAGATCATTCGTGACGACTTGACCCGTCACGGTGAATATTATGAAGCGAAAGACGGCCAGCAATGTTTGTGGCTTGGTGTGGGTGATGTCGTTACCGCTCCTCAGACCTCCAGCCTGATCAACATCGACATCAACCCTTCCCCCCAACCCCAACAACACATCCAGGGCGAAAGCAAAGCCCAGCAGGACGTCGCCAACGGCTTCATTCAAAACTCGGCGACAAACAGCATTTTTGCCGTCGGCGGCATTCTCAACAAAACCGACTTCACCTCGACCCAGATGTCCAGCCTGGCCTCGGGCGGTATTCGTCCCGGTGAGATGCAGCTCGACCCCAATGCCCGGCCCAACACCTACCTGTCGAATTTCTACCAGGCCCCGGACAGCACCAAGCCGGACTTCAGCCTGCGCAATGCCGTGACCCTGAACGGCCTGTCGGCCATGACCACCTTCAACACCTACGTCGACCCGCTGCTGCTGGACCTGACCGGCAACGGCGTGCACATGACCGACATCCGCGACGGCGTGCTGTTCGACACCGACCACAGCGGCACGCTCAAGCGCAGCGGCTGGGCCGATCGCAGCACCGGCATGCTGGTGATCGACGATGGCAGCGGCCAGATCAAGGACGTCAGCCAGATGTTCTCCGAGTACTACGGCGGCAAGGCCGGCGTGAACGGCGCGGCGGGCGAGGCGAAGTTCAAGGACGGTTTTGCCGCCCTGGCCAGCGAGGACGCGAACAAGGACGGTGTGATCGATCAGCGCGATCCGATCTGGAGCAAGCTGCGGGTCTGGGTCGATGGCACCCATGACGCGAAAGTCGATGGCGGCGAACTCAAGACCCTGGCCGAGCTGGGCATCACCCAGATCAACGTGCGGGCCGCGGCGTCCACTCAAACCGAAGTGCGGGACGGCAACCGGGTGCTCGCCACCGGTTCGTTCACCATCAATGGCAAGAGCCAGGAAGCGCTGGCGGTGGATTTCCTCGGTGACCCGGTTAGCAACACCCTGAGCGCCCAGGGCGCGGGCACCAAGGTGACCTCGACCAGCAACGGCATCACCACCACTGCCTATGCCAGCCAGAGCACCACCGGTGAAACCCTGGACGCCGCGCAACTGGGCGTGGGCAACCTGTACGGCGGCAGCGGCAACGACACACTGATCGCCGCGCCGGCCGGTGGCTGGCTGGTGGGTGGCGGCGGCAGCAACACCTATGTCGGCGGCAAGGGTGACGACGTGTTTGTGGTCAGCGCCTCGGACGACATGAAGAACCTCCACGGCAACGGCGGCCACGACACGGCGATCGTCGTCGGCGACAAGGGCGTGGTGCTGAACATGGCCCAGGCCGGCCTGACCATTGCCCAGGGCGGCAGCGGCGACGACACGCTGATCAGCGGCGGCAGCGGCAGCGCCTTCATCAAGGGCGGTTCCGGTAATTCGACCCTGGTGGGCGGGGCGGGCAGCGACGTGCTGGTCGGCGGCAGCGGCCATAACACCATCATCGGCGGCAGCGGCAAGGCGGTGATCTACGCCGGGCCCCAGGGCGACGTGATCTACGCCGCCGAAGGCGGCAGCATCATTCACGCCGGTGGCGGCGCCGACCGGATTTTCGGCGGCGCGGGCAATGACGTGATCGAAGTCGGCCACGGCAACGCGACCATCGACGGCGACGGCGGGATCAACCTGGTGACCCTGCACGGCAACCATGGCGACTACCGCATCACCCGCACCGCCAGCGGCTATGAGGTGGCCGACAAGGTCGCCGGGCGCGACGGTACGGTGACCCTGAAAAACATCCAGAAGCTGAATTTCTCGGATATCTCGGCGGTCGATCTGCAAACGCCCAACGCCATGCCGGTGGCCGATGTGCTGAGCCTCGACCAGGACGGCAAGGCCTTCAACCGGACCCAGCCTCACCTGATTGCCGCGCAGAGCCTGCTGGCCAACGATCAACACCTCAACAGCCAGGGCGCGCTGCGCATCGCTAACGTCGGCGACGCGGTTGGCGGCTCTGTCAGCCTCACGGCCCAGGGCGACGTGCTCTTCACTCCGGATGCCCACTACACCGGCCTGCTCAGCTTCAAGTACGGCGTGGTCGATGCCGCCGGCAACCTGTCGGCTTCGGTGGTGGACCTGAGCAGCGGGCAGACCGCGCCGATGCGCGCCGGGGTGACCTTGCTGACCCCGGAAGTGCCGCTGGACCCCTTGGCGGCCCAGGAGTGGTACCTCAGCGATACCAACGTGCTGCCGGTCTGGCAGGACTACACCGGCAAGGGCGTGCGCATTGGCCAGTTCGAGCCGGGCGGCCAGTTCGCCACCGCGCCCGAGATCTTCGACATCGCCCACCCGGACCTGGCCGCCAACGTCGATCAGGCCTGGCTGCAGACCCAGCAGAGCAACGGCAGCTTACCGGGCCTGGTGTCCAACCACGCGACCATGGTGGCGGGGGTGATGGTCGCGGCCAAGAATGGCACGGGCGGGGTCGGGGTGGCCTACGGCGCGACGCTGGGCGGCTACTACCTGGCCAACAGCGGCGCCGACCTCGCCGGGCTAGGGCACATGGTCAGCTTCGACATTGCCAACAACAGCTGGGGCTTCACCAATGATTTCGCCCTCAGCAGCTTCCAGGACGGCTTCGTCAACACCGCCACGGCGCTGAGCATGAATGCCCAGTACGCCGCGAGTAACGGTCGTGGCGGCCTGGGCACGATCATTGTCGCGGCCGGCGGCAACAGCCGCGCGACCGGTGGCAATGCCCAGGGCTCCTTGACCAACAACAACCGCTTCTCGGTGGAAGTCGGCGCGATCAACGCCCAGGGCGACTTGTCGACCCTGCAGATCGGTTCCTCGCCGTTCTCCAACCCGGGCGCCAGCCTGCTGGTGTCGGCGCCGGGCAGCAACGTGGTGTCCACCAGCCATATGCTGGAAACCGACCGTGGCTCGACCTTCGGCAACGACTACACCAGCATGCAGGGCACCAGCTTTGCCGCGCCGATCGTCTCCGGCATCGTCGCGCTGATGCTCGAGGCCAACCCGAACCTGGGCTACCGCGACGTGCAGCAGATCCTTGCGCTCTCGGCGCGCCAGATCAACGACCCGTCCACACAGTGGAGCGACAACGCCGCCCACCACTGGAACGGCGGCGGCATGCACACCAGCAACGACTACGGCTTCGGCGAAGTCGACGCGCGGGCCGCGGTGCGCTTGGCCGAAGCCTGGATGACCCAGAGCACCGGCGCCAACGAGTATGTCTACAGCGCCTCCAGCGGCGCCCTGGGCAAGAACCTGGCGGCGGGCGGCACGCTGAGCTCGTCCATCGCCATGAATGCCGGCCTCAATGTGGAACACGTCGAGATCGATTTCGACGCCCAGGTGGGCCGCCTTGGCGACCTGACGCTCAAGCTGATCTCGCCCGACGGTACCCAGAGCGTCCTGCTCAACCGCCAGGGCAAGGTGCCGGACGGCATGCCGGGGGCGAGCGCCACGGACCTTGGCAGCACGCAGTCGGGATCGTTCAAATACACCTTTATGACGACCCATGACTTCGGCGAGCGCTCGGCGGGCAACTGGACCTTGCAGGTGAGCGATTCGGCTTCCGGCCTGCCGGTCACGCTCAATGCCTGGTCGCTGCGCTTGTACGGCAGCAAGAGCGCCCCGGACGACACCTATTTCTACACCGACGAATACCTCAAGTCGGTGGTCGGGCATGCCAACCGTGGCGTCCTGGACGACGCGGTCAACGGTGTCGCGGGCGGGCGCAATACCCTCAACGCGGCGGCGGTGTCGGGGGATAGCTCGATCAACCTGCTGACCGGTGTCGCCAGCCTCGGCGGCGCGGCGTTGACGGTGAAAAATCCGCCGAGCATTCAGAACATCGTCACCGGCGACGGCAACGATGTGCTGGTGGCTGGCAATGCCGATGCCTTGCTCGACGGCGGCCGTGGCAACAACAGCCTGACGGGGGGCGCGGGCAAGGACTTCTTTGTGGTCCATCGCCGCGATGGCGGTAGTGATGTCATCAACCACTTCGAGGCTGCCCGTGGCGAGATCATCGACCTGGTGGGTTTTGCCGGGAAGAAGTTCACCGACCTGGTGCTCAGCCAGCAAGGTGCGGACGTCAAGATCGACCTGGCCAAGGGCCAGAGCATTGTCCTGAAGAACCAGTCGCTGGCCGGGATCGGCGCGGCGAACTTCAAGTTCCAGGACACCTTTGTCGCCCCGACGGCCTACGTCAACAGCGACGCCTCGGCGGTCCAGCCGCAGGAAGGCCTGGGCACCGTGCTGCTCAACGGCGGCGGCAAGGGCGTGATGTACAGCAGCGACGCCCAGGGCAAGATGGTCGCTTCGTTGAGCGGCACTATCTACAGCCATGACAGCGCGACTTCGGATGTGTTCGTGGTGGCGGCCCAGTCGGGCGTCAAGGACTACAACAACGCCTTGCGCGGCTTCCGCCATGGCATCGACAAGATCGACCTGCGCCAGACCGGGGTGACCGATTTCAGCCAGTTGACCCTCGAGCACAAGAATCGCGCGACCCTCAACGGCCTGACGCAGATTCACGGGGTATATGTGACGCGTACCGGCGCCCAGGGCGCCGACTCGAACGTCAACCTGCTGTACCTGGATGCGCTGGATGTGGCGCAGGTCAGCGCCTCGGACTTCATCTTCGCCGAGCATGCACCGGACGTGGTGACGCCAGTCGGCCCGGTGGTGGCTCCGGTGGAACAGCCGACGGTGACTGTACCGGGTACGCTGACGCCGATTGTCGAGCGTCCTGGTGTCGACAAGCCTGTCGTGGTGCCGCCGCTGCCGCCTGTCGATCTGCATCCGACCGTCAGCGTTCCAGTGGTCGATCCGGTGCTGCAACCTTCGGTGACGATCCCGGACATCACCCTGCCGGAGCACAAGACGATCGAGCAGATCCTCGCCGAACGGGGTATCGACCTGAACCCGAAAGTGCCGGAACACAAGACTGTCGAGCAGATCCTGGCCGAGCGTGGCGGCAACCAGGGGCCGACGGTTCCCGAGCACAAGACCATCGAGCAGATTCTCGCCGAGCGCGGCATCGGTTCGCTGCAGCCTTCAAAGCTGCCGGATATCGGCCCGGTCGGACGCGATCAAGGGGGACGCACGCCGGTGGATGTGCCGAGCCCGCGGCCGATCGTGATTCCCGATATCCCGGTGGTCGATACCAGCCATCGCGACCTGGATATTGTGAGTCGTCCGCGGGTTACTGTGCCCGATTTCCCGACGGCGTCGGACCCGCGGTTCAAGTTCGATGATCCGCTGCCATCGGTGACTGACACCGAGGATTTCTCGTACGCTTCGATCCGCGACAGAATCCGTTCGCGTCCAACGCCCACCACCGTGGACCCGGTGACCAGCTCGTCGCGCGACCCGCTCACGCTGAGCCCGTTGCCGAGCGTCGATCCCGCGCCCGTGGCCAGCGATCCCAACACCATGACGGTCAAGGGCTTCTTCGCCAACGTCAGCCTGGGCGACGAAAGCAAGACCATCAACGTCGAGGCGTCGAGCGCCAAGCTGGTGGCCGGCAACGGTGATAACAAGGTCAACGTGACGGGCAGCCGCGCCGAGATCACCCTGGGCAACGGCAACAACGTGATCGCCGGCGACATCAACAAGCTCACGGTCGGCCATGGCAACAACAGCATCACCGACAGCGGCTCCTTCGCCACGGTGAAGCTGGGCGATGGCAACAACAAGGTGCTGGTCAGCGGCAGCATGCCCACCGTGGAAGTCGGGCACGGGGTCAACGACCTCGAGTTCAGCGGCAGCATGGGCCAGCTGGTGTTCGGCCAGGACATCAGCCCCGAGCGCCTGTGGTTCCAGCACGAAGGGCAGGACCTGCAGATCTCGGTGATCGGCAGCCAGCAGGAGGTCACGCTGCACAACTGGTACGCCGCGACCCCCGAGCGTCCACGGGACATCATGACCGGCGACCGTCACCGGTTGCTGGGCAACGATGTGGAAAACCTGGTCCAGGCCATGGCGGCGTTCGCGCCGGCAGCACCGGCGACCATGACCTTCGGCGCGGCCGAGCAACAGGCCTTGCAACCTGTGCTGGCGGCCAACTGGACATGACCGCGCAAGCTTGACCGGTAACAGGGCCCGTGATGCTTGTCGCGGGCTTTTGCCGCTCTCGTTCGGGAGCGGCTTTTTTATGCCCCCTGATCCCTCCCATTTCCCTATCGGGCTTCGTCGATCAATCTGGTGTTCAGCCCCGTGGCTGGATTATCCCTGCCGCCCACGCACTCCAGGCGTTGATTGACCTTATCGTCTTCCATGCCGACCCCAGGGATGGGTGGTCTGCTGAATCAATTGCCGCCTTTAATAAGAAGCATTACTATTCACGCTTCCCCACCCTCAGCACACTGCAATGACCCCCAAGCCGTCACGCCGACCAGGCTTTTTCGAGCACTACGAAGAGTTGATCGGCACCTGGACGCGTCGGCTGAAGAACCGTTCGCAGGCGGAAGACCTGGCTCATGACACCTTTGTCCGGGTGCTGGAGTCGGATGCGGCGGCGGTGCAGCAGCCGCGGGCGTATCTGCACCAGACGGCGCGCAATATCGCGGTGGATGCCTATCGCCGCGAGGACCGGCGCGGCGCCATGGAGGCGGTGTATCCAGTTGCGTCGCCCGGCGGCGACCCGGAGCATTTCATGCATGCGATCCAGCTGGCTGACTCCATCGAACGGGCCCTTGGCGAGTTGCCGTTGAACTGCCGCAAGGTGTTCGTCTGGCAGAAGCTCGAAGGCCTGACCCAGGCCGAGATTGCCGAGCGCCTGGGGCTGTCAAAAAACATGGTGGAAAAGTATATGATCCGCACCCTGCGGCATCTGCGCGAGCGCGTGGACGGGCCGCGCTGATGAATGCCATGCCTTTTTCACCCCCAGCCCAACAGGATGTTCCATGACGCAGATTGGTGAGTGCGCGTGCGGGCAGGCGACGGTTCGCGATGAGGCGGCGCTGTGGTTTGTGCGCCTGCAAGAACCGGCGGTCAGCGCCGAGGAGCGGCAGCGTTTCGACGCCTGGCTGGCGCAGCACGAGGCGCATCGGGATGAATTCCAGCTGCTGCAAAGCCTATGGGCGGCCACCGATCGGGTGCCCAAGGCGCGTTTGCAGGCGCTATGCGCAACCCCGAACCTGACCGTCAAGCGCCGGCCGCTGCTGCGATATGCAGTGGCGGCCAGTGTGCTGGCGGTGGCCGTGGGCCTGGGGTTGTTCAGCGGCCTGAACCAGCCTGCCGGGTACAGCGCCGAGTTCGCCACGGCCCCGGGCGAGCGCCGCCATGTGGCCTTGCCCGATGGTTCCCAGGTCGACCTGAACAGCCGCAGCCGCTTGCGGGTGCGTTATGAACAAGGCCTGCGCAGCGTCGAGTTGAGCGAAGGCGAGGCAATGTTCAGTGTCGAGCACGACAGCAGCCGGCCCTTTGTGGTGGCGGCCGGGCCCGGCAAGGTCACGGTCACCGGCACGCGCTTCGATGTGCGCCGCGATGCTGCCCAGACCCGGGTCGCGGTGGAGCAGGGCACGGTGCGAGTGCAGGGGCGGGTGCAGGGGCGCGACGCCGCCGACAGCGACTTCGTCAACCTGACCGCGGGCCTGGGCACCGCGGTCGATGCCCGGGGTCAAGTGGCCGCGGCCTACGCGGTGGATCCCCAGGCGCTGACCGCCTGGCGCAGTGGCAAGCTGGTGTTCAACAACGCCAGCCTCAACGAGGTGGCCGCCGAGGTGTCGCGTTATCGCGAGCAGCCGCTGCGGGTCGGCAGCGAGGCGGTGGGCAGGTTGCGCCTGACCAGCGTGTTCAAGGCCGACGACACCGACGCGCTGCTCAAGGCCTTGCCGAGCATCCTCCCGGTGGCGGTGAAGACCCACGCCGACGGTAGCCAGGAAATAATTGCGCGATAGATTCAGGTTTTTTTCGAGTTCTTCGTCTTCTTGTCCAACTGCAACTGGTTTGTATTAACAGACGCATCTTCTTGCGATCAACAGGACTGCTCGAACTTGAAACGCCTCGACCTGAATAACAACAATCCTTGCTCGCCTTCCACCCGCTGGCTGCCGCTGGCCCTGGCCCTGGCGGTCAGTGCCGCGCTGCCCCAGGCCCATGCCGAACAGGCGTCGAGCGCTATCCACATCCAGGCCCAGCCGTTGGGCCAGGCCCTGAGCCAGTTGGGGCTGCAAACCTCGCTGCAGGTGTTTTTCAGCCCTGAGCTGGTGGCCGGCAAGCAGGCCCCGGCGGTGGACGGCAAGCTGTCGCCGGAGCAGGCGCTGCGTCAGTTGCTGCAGGGCAGCGGCCTGCAATACCAGATCGACGGCGGCTCGGTGACCCTCAGCCCGGCGCCGTCGGCGGCGGGTGACGGCCCTCTGGAACTGGGCGCCACCAGCATCAGCGTGGTGGGTGACTGGCTGGGCGACGCCAACGCGGCGGTGGTGCAGAACCACCCCGGCGCGCGGACGGTGATCCGACGTGAAGCCATGGTCGAGCAGGGCGCGATGAACGTCGGCGATGTGCTGCGTCGGGTCCCCGGCGTGCAGGTGCAGGATGCCAACGGCACCGGCGGCAGCGATATTTCCCTCAACGTCGGCGTGCGCGGCCTGACGTCGCGCCTGTCGCCGCGCTCCACGGTGTTGATCGACGGCGTGCCGGCGGCCTTCGCGCCTTATGGCCAGCCCCAGTTGTCGATGGCGCCGATCTCCTCGGGCAACCTCGACAGCATCGACGTGGTGCGCGGTGCCGGTTCCGTGCGTTATGGGCCGCAGAACGTCGGCGGGGTGATCAACTTCGTGACCCGGGCCATCCCGGAAAAAGCCACCGGGGAAATCGGCAGCACCCTGGAAACCTCCCAGCGCGGCGGCTGGAAGCACATCGACACGGCCTTTCTCGGCGGCACTGCGGACAACGGCATCGGCGCCGCGCTGCTGTACTCCGGGGTCAACGGCAACGGTTATCGCGCCAGCAACAACGGCAACGACATCGACGACGTGATCCTCAAGACCCATTGGGCGCCCACCGACCAGGACGATTTCAGCCTCAACTTCCACTACTACGACGCCAAGGCGGACATGCCCGGCGGCCTGACGCAGAAGCAGTACGACGCCGACCCGTACCAGTCGGACCGCGACTGGGACAACTTCAGCGGCCGCCGCAAGGATGTGTCGTTCAAGTACCTGCGCCAGATCGACGACCGCACCCAGTTCGAAGTGCTGACCTACTACTCCGACAGCTTCCGTGGCAGCACCATCGCCGCCCGCGACCAGAAGACCCTGGTGTCCTATCCGCGCACCTACTACACCTTCGGCATCGAGCCGCGGGTGTCCCATGTGTTCGACCTCGGCCCGACCACCCAGGAAGCCAGCGTCGGCATGCGCTACCTGAAAGAAGGCATGCACGAAGAGGCCAGCCGCCTGGCCCTGGTCAACAACCAGCCGGTGGTGCGCCCGGGCTCCGACGGCCATGTGTACCAGGACCGCACCGGCGGCACCGAGGCCACGGCCTTCTACATCGACGACAAGATCGACGTCGGCAACTGGACCATCACCCCGGGGATCCGCTTCGAGAACATCCGCACCGAATGGCACGACCGCCCGGTGGCCGGCACCAATGGCGTGCCGGTGCAGGAGAAGCGCCGCGAGATCAACAGCAACGAGCCGCTGCCGGCGCTGAGCGTGATGTACCACCTCTCCGATGCGTGGAAGCTGTTCGCCAACTACGAGACGTCGTTCGGCAGCCTGCAGTACTTCCAGCTGGGCCAGGGCGGGGTGGGCGACCAGACCGCCAACGGCCTGAACCCGGAGAAGGCCAAGACCTACGAGATCGGTACGCGCTACAACGATGAGGTGTGGGGCGGTGAGCTGACGGCGTTCTACATCGACTTCTCGGACGAGCTGCAATACATCAGCAACGATGTCGGCTGGACCAACCTCGGCGCCACCAAGCACCAGGGGATCGAGGCGTCGGTGCACTACGACCTGGCCGCGCTGGACCGGCGCCTCGACGGCCTGACCGCCAATGCCGGTTTCACCTACACCCGTGCGACCTATGAAGGCGGCAGCTCGGCGTTCAAGGATCGCGACCTGCCGTTCTACTCGCGCCAGGTGGCGACGCTCGGCCTGCGTTACGACATCAACCGCTGGACCTACAACATCGATGCCTTCGCCCAGTCCAAGCAGCGCTCGCCGGGCAGCATGGTCAACGCCGACGGCAGCTTCAACGACAACTACATCACCGAAGGCAGCGCCGACGGCCAATACGGCGATATGCCGGGCTACGTCACCTGGAACGTGCGTGGCGGTTATGACTTCGGTTCCCAGCTGTCGAACCTCAAGCTCGGCGCCGGGGTGAAGAACCTCTTCGACAAGCAGTACTTCACCCGCTCCAGCGACAACAACTCCGGCCTCTATGTCGGCGCGCCACGGACCTTCTTCGTCCAGGCCAGCGTCGGCTTCTGACCGACCGCGTCGCGCCCATCGCGGGTAAGCCTCGCTCCTACAGAAGCGAGGCTTACCCGCGTTTTATGCCCGGCGCAAACCCCTGTAGCCGCTGCCGCAGGCTGCGATCGAGCGGCACGCTCGTGGGGATCTTGCGGGCGCTGGAGACCCTGCGGGTCTATCGCAGCCTCGCGGGCTCGGCAGCGGCTACAGGGAGCGGTGACGTCCTCGATATTCCGGTCAGCCCCGATGCTTGTGTAGCCGCTGCCGCAGGCTGCGCAAAGGCCCGCAGGGCCTTCCTGGGATCTCGAAAACGATGGCCCGCGAAAGGGCTCAAACCTTCAACACTTTGCCGCTGGCCGCCACGCCGATCAGCATCACCGCGATCAGGCCGAAGGCGATGCTCAGGCTGCTGCCGTGGGCGATAAAGCCGATCAGCGCCGGGCCGGCGAGGATGCCGGCGTAACCCAGGGTGGTGATGGCCGGCACGGCGATGGCTTCGGGCATGACGGTCTGTTTGCCCACCGCGGTGTACAGCACCGGCACGATGTTCGAGCAGCCGACGCCTACCAGCGCGTAACCCACCAGCGCGGCTTCCCAGGCCGGTGCCAGGGTCGCCAGCAGCAGGCCGGCGGCGGCCACCGAGCCGCCCATGACGATCACCCGCGTGGCCCCCAGCTTGTGCACGATGGCATCGCCGGTCAGTCGGCCGACGGTCATGGTCAGGGCGAAGGCCGCGTAACCCAGGCCGGCATAGGCGGCATCCACCTGGCGTTCGGCGCTGAGGAACACCGCGCTCCAGTCCAGCACCGCGCCTTCGGCGAGGAACACCACGAAGCACAGGCAGCCAATGAACAGCACCACGCCGTGGGGCACGGCAAAGGCCGGGCCCGAACTCCGGCTGCCGTACGGCAACATGTGCGGCGCCGCCTTGAGCAGGGCGACGACCAGCAAGGCCACCACCACCAGGGTCGCGCCCAGCGGCGACAGGCCGAGGCCAAGCATGGCGCTGACCCCGGCCGCGCCGACAATGCCGCCGAGGCTGAACAGGCCATGGAAGCCCGACATCATCGGGCGGCCACTGGCCCGTTCGACGATCACCGCCTGCAGGTTCACCGTGGAGTCCACCGTGCCCAGCCCGGCGCCGAACAGGAACAGCCCAGCGATCAGCAGCGGCACCGTGCTCACCGTAGCCAGCAACGGCAGGGCCAGGCAGATCAGCAGGCTGCCGGCGGCCATCACCCGCCGGCAGCCGAAGCGCCCGGCCAGGATTCCGGCGATCGGCATCGCCAGGATCGAACCCACGCCCAGGCACAGCAGCAACAGGCCCAGGGTGCCTTCATCGAGCCCGGCCCGGGCCTTGGCGTAGGGCACCAGCGGCGCCCAGGCGGCGATGCCGAAACCGGCGATGAAAAAGGCAATGCGCGTGGCCATCTGTTCCAGGCGGCCGGGGCTGATCTGTTGCTCTGAGGTGTGGGTGTTGAGGGCTGTCATAAAAATCCTTGGCGGTCACCCCGGGCGCCTGTCAGGCAATGGACGCTTGGCGCCATTGCTGCTGCCGCTGGAGGACCGAGTCTGCCGTTTCACCGACCAGTTGTTGATACACCGCCGGCGACGTGGCGCCTTCGGTGTTGATAAGCAGGACGCCCGAGTGGGCGTCGAGGTGCGCGACGGTACGCCGCGCGCCATCCTTGCACATCAGGCTCAGTCCCGCGAGGTCCGCGGCGGCGGATTCGCCGGCCAGTAGGGGAATATCCCGGGCGCTGCCGGCGGCCAGTTGGCGCATGGCGCCGGCGGCGAGCGCGTCGGGGAGTGTGACCGGACAATCGATCGAAGGTTGCAGGAAACGCCAGGCCAGGGTGGCTTGAATTTATTCTTCCCTATTCAGCCTGGTAGTCAGAGAACTTCAGGATATTTCAGAAATCCCCTACAGACTGCGTACTGGTATTTACAGTAGCCTTCGATCACCAACTACAAACGCTATTCGCCCCCACTGATGGGGGCTTTTTTATGCAAGGAACAAGGACGGCGCATGATTTCTTCAGCACGTTTGGGCGACAAACATGTCTGCCCGTTGCCGGGGCATGGCACAACTCCAATTGCTTCAGCTTCTGCCAACGTGAATATCAACTTCATGGGCGCTGCTCGTGTCGGTGACACTTGCGGCTGTGGCGCAGTCATCACCACCGGCTTTCCGTCGATCTTGATCAACAACCGTCCCTTGGCTCATATGGGCAGCCCTACCAGTCACGGCGGAACGATCATCTCGGGCAGCCCCGATACCTTCGGCGGCTTCCAGTTCGGCGGTGCAGCAATCCAGGCTATCGTTGACTTCGCCAAGCTCGGTGCCGTGCGCCCGGACGGCTCAGTGAACGATCAATTGATGTCTGAGCTGCTGGCCGACCCACAGCTTGAGCAACGCGCCTTGCTCGCCGGCGCGCTGGTACAACCTGGCAATTCGTCCTCAACAGCTCCCGAGGAGCCGCTGACCCCTGAGCTAATCGCCGTCGCCGGAAGCCAGCACGACACAAGCCCGGGCAACCAAATGATGTTCATCGGGCAGGCTGTGCGCGAGCTGGCCGTGTTCAAACGCAGCAAGCCCGCCCAGGCGCGGACACTGGTCGTGTTCACCCCGTCATATAGCGAAGCAATGCTCAGCGCTGCGCGCGGATCCGCCGATGCATATGGTGCTGGCTTTATTCGTGTGGCCAACATCCAAGAGCTGATCGACTACCTGAACCAAGGGCAAAGACCGTAAGCAATCACCCATCGAGCACCTATCGCTGTTCAGCCACGGCGTGCCGCATCGGATCGCCTTCGGCTATCAGCTTGCCGGGGATTTCCAAATGTCCCTGGACGTACTGAGCTACGACAAGATTTCACCTTCGGCGTTTGCCAGTTCAGCGCAGATCGACAGCTACGCCTGCAGGACAGGTATGGGCAATCGGTCTGACTTCCCTGTCGAAGATGGCATCCAGTTCTTCCCGCAGACGAATGAGAGCCTGGCGCAGCTGTTGGCCAATCACCTGCAGATCAAGGTGCATGCCTTTGTTCGACGTTCGGACTACAAGAACACCTGGGGGGCATTCGAGGAGCGGCAGTTGGGCAAGCTTTGTGGTTTCAAAGCCGCACCTGGGGATGAGTGGTGTAGGAGGTGGGGGCTGCTTGCTAAGGAACGACAAAACAGTAATGACATGTTTGATTTCACCTACCAGTCCATAGGTGCAATCAATCCAGTTATCTCAGGCGACACGCCCATTGGCGTTCCAGGAGGCCATTTTGAGTTTCTACCGAAGTAAAGGCTTCTGGATAGCTTTCACCATTATTTCTCCTTTGCTACTGATCGTGGCCAACTACGGATTCAAGGTAATGACGAGCGTATACAAGACAGATTTGGGCAACGGCGTAGTGATCTATGCCGATGACTATGTGAAGGCCGGCCGTTGGGTTTTTCACTGCGGCCGATCACGCCTGGTCAGCCGAGAGCCATTATCCGCCCCGGTAGCAGAACTGGAATATGCGGCAAAGCTTACGATCGGTCACATGTATACCTTGAGTGCTGCTGATGAAAAACTCGCGAAAGTGGCTATACGGGCCATCACTGCGATGCCCTACTGGTACAAAAGCCTGAACTATCGCTATTCCGTTCTGGGCGAAAACAGTGATTTAAGTAGCCACGTCTTTGGCTTGTTGGCAAAGCATGACGGCCAGCAGTGGGCCTTGAGGGTCTTGCAGAATATCGATTACGGCGGCGAGTCGAGCTTTGATATAACCGCCGAGCCCTACGATCCAAAAAATTACGTGGATTACGCCAAGGCACTCCAGGCCGCCGCCAAGAGCTGTCCTGGTCCACAGTAAATGAGGCCAAGCGCGGCCCTAATGCGCAGCCAGCGCACCGGGTTTGGCTACGCGCCCAGGAAACCGGGCAGCGCATCGTAACGCTGATCGGCTACGACTGCGGTAAGGCCGACATGCGCCGTTCCAAGGGGGTATCTATATGGAAGTAAAACCGTTGATACCAGTTTTCAGGCGCCGCAAGACATTGCGCTGAAGTTATTCCGTGAAGCTGGCCGAACTTGGAATGCTCAAAGTTTGCAGCCCATGGGGGACCATCTGTTCAATTTCTGTGTGACGAATTCGTCACTGCGATTGGTTGCTGCAAGCAAACCCATCTGCAGGAGCGCAATGGTCGGAAAGTCGAGCAGATCCAGCCTGGTCTTTACCAGCTCCGGGCTCTTACAGAAAGCCGGGGTATCTCTAGCTGGCTCGCAAAAACGACAACGCGGCGCCCTTGGGCGCCGCGTTGTCGTGGGGGAGGCCGATCAGCCCTGGCGGCGGGCATCCAGGCTGAAGCGACCGGCGCCGAAGGCCACCACTTGCAGCAGGCCGCCGGCCATGGCGATGTTCTTGAAGAAGTGGATGAACTGGTTCTGGTCGCCCAGGTTGTTGTGGAAGGCCAGGGCGGTGGCCACGCTGAACACGGCCAGGCCCAGGGCTACCAGGCGGGTGCGGTAGCCGGCGATCAGCAACAGGCCGCCACCCAGTTCCACGGCGATGGCGATACCCAGGGCCAGTTGCGGGAAGGGCAGGCCGACCGATTGGATGTAGCCGACCATGGCGGCCGGCGCGGCGATTTTCGAGAAGCCGGAAAGGATGAAAATGGCGCTGAGCAGGACGCGCCCGATCAGGCTGATGCTGGCGTTGCTGTTCGAGGTAGTGGACAGGCTGTTGGTCAGTGTGGACATGCTGGATTCTCTCAGTGGGTTCGGCCTCACCACCTTGGTGCGCCGCGATGGAGAGAAGTTTGCCACTGGCGTTATGAACGCAATAGCCGAATAATTTCGAGTGTCAGATTCGATTTTCTAGAACGTAGCCTTTGCGAGAACAGCCCCATGTCCAGCAACCCCGGTACGCCCACCCTCGATCAATTGCGCATCTTCCTCACCATCGTCGAGGTCGGCAGCTTTGCCGGCGCGGCGCGCAAGCTGCATCGCGCCACCTCGGTGATCAGCTATTCCATGGCCAACCTGGAGCTGCAACTGGGGGTCAGCCTGTTCGACCGCAAGACCACCCGCAAACCCCAGCTCACCGAGGCCGGGCGCACGGTGCTGGCCGAGGCGCGGAGCATCTACAACGGCATCGACGGCCTGCGGGCCAAGGTCAAGGGGCTGCTGCAAGGCCTGGAAGCAGAGGTTCACCTGGTGATCGACGTGATGTTCCCGGCGGCGCGCATCGTCGATGCGCTGAAAAACTTCCGCCGCGAGTTCCCCACGGTGCAGCTGCACCTGCACATGGAGGCCCTGGGCGCGGTGGCCGAGATGGTGCTGGCGGGGCGCGCCGCGGTGGGTGTCAGCGGCATGGTGCACCGTGATCTGACCGGTATCGAGCGGGTGCAGGTGGGGTTCGTCCAGCTGATCCCGGTGGCGGCTCCGGAACATCCGTTGGCGCAAGCATCGGTCAACCTGCCGGGGGCGGGTCGCGAGCATGTGCAACTGGTGCTGTCGGACCGTTCCGAGCTGACGCGCAACCAGGATTTCGGCGTGGTCGGCACCCACAGCTGGCGCCTGGCGGACCTGGGCTCCAAGCATATGCTGCTCAGGGAAGGCATCGGCTGGGGCAACATGCCGGCGCCGATGGTCGAGGAGGACCTGGCCAGCGGGCGCCTGGTGCAACTCGATCTGCCGGGCAGCCAGAGCCTGCCTTACGGCTTCGACGCCATCTACCGTCTCGACACGCCACCGGGGCCGGCGGCGTCTTGGCTGATCGATTGGCTGGTGGCCCAGGCTCAGTCCGCCGGCTCGGGCGTGGCCTGATCGGCCTCCTGGAGCGGGCCGAGGGCCTGGGCCAGGAAGTCGACGAAGAAGCGGATCTTCTGCGACACATGGCGATTGCTGGCATACACCGCGTAGATGGTCCGCCGTGGCATGGAATAGCAGGGCAGGACCCGCTGCAACTGGCCGCTATCGAGCAGCGGCTGGGCGATGAACGAGGGCAGGGCGCCAATGCCCAGCCCGGCCTGGAGCATGTCGCTGAGCATCAGGCTGTTGTCCACGGCAAAACGCACCGGCAGTTCCAGGCGGCTGCTGCCTTGCGGGCCTTCCAGCTGCCAGTGGCCGGGGTGTTCGGCCAGGCGATAGGCCAGGCAGCTGTGCTCGCGCAGCTCATCGACGGTCTGCGGGCTGCCCTTGGCCTGCAGGTAGGCCGGGGCGGCGCAGATCACCTGTTCGATTTCCCCCAGGCGCCGGGCGATCAGCGACGAGTCGCTCAGTTGTCGGCGAATCCGTAGCGACACATCGAAGCCTTCGCCCACCACATCCAGCAGGCGGTCGTCGAGGGTCAGGTCGAGACGAAATTGCGGGTAGCGCCGCATGAAGTCGGCCAGGATCGGCGACAGCACCTTGAGGCCGAACGACAGTGGCGCGTTGACCCGCAAGCGGCCGCCGGGCTCGCGGGTGCCGGCGCGGGTCGCGCATTCCAGGGCCGTCAGTTCGTCGAGCAGGTGGCAGCACTCGCTGAAGTAGGCCTGGCCGGCGTCCGACAGGCTCATGCGGCGTGTGGTGCGCAGCAGCAACAGGCTGCCCAGGTGTTCCTCCAGCTGGCGCACCTGCTTGCTGACTGCGGCGGTGGATTGCCCCAGGTCGTTGGCGGCGAGGCTGAAGCTGGCGCGCTCCACCACGCGGCGAAAGGTGCGCATGGCTGCCAGCACATCCATATTGTTTCTCCTGGGTTGAATATGTCTTAACGAAACGGCTGATTATCGCCGAATTGTTAATCCATACCATGGACACTTCATTTCACAGGAGTGTCGTCATGGCTGTTTCCCGTTTGTTGCGTGTCATCCCTGGCCTGGCCGCCTTGTCGCTGTTCAGTGCGCTGTGCGGCGCCGCGCCCCAGGCCGAAGTCGGCGTCAGCCCCTGGGGGCCGAAGGATGAGATTGGCCGCCTGAACCTGATCACCGAGCAGTCGCGGGCGGCGATCATGGCCCGGGTCAGCGGCAGCCAGGCCTACGACCTGGCGGTCGAGTATTTCGTCGGCATGCCCAGTTGGCAGGCGGCGGGCGATCCGCCGTACCAGATGTGGATGACCCACACCCCGCACGGCAATGTGATCGCCGACCCGATGCAGGTCGGCGAGCCGATGAACCGGCATGTCAGCTACACCGGCTCGGCGGTGTCGATGTATGCCCACATGGGCACCCATATCGATGCGCTCAACCACTTCGGTCTCGACGGCAAGATCTGGAACGGCTTTCGCGCCGACCAGCACCTGGGTGACCGTGGCTGGAACGTCACCGGCGCGGAAAAACTGCCGCCGATTGTCGCCCGCGGGGTGCTGATCGATGTCGCCGCGGCCAAGGGCGTGGACATGCTGGCGGACAATTACCGGGTGACCCGGGCCGACCTGCAGCAGGCGCTGAAGGCGCAACAGGTCAGCCTGGAAAAGGGCGACGTGGTGCTGATCCGCACCGGGCGCATGCGCGACTACGAAAAGGCCCAGGCCTATATGGCCAACCCGCCGGGCATGAGCCTGGACGCGGCGAAGTTCCTGGTGGAGGAGGGCGGCGCCATGGTGGTGGGCGCCGATAACCTCAGTTTCGAGACCTTCCCGTCGGAGGTGGAAGGCAACTACCTGCCGTTGCACACCTACCTGCTGGCGATGCAGGGCGCGCCGATCCTGGAACTGGTCAACCTCGAAGGCCTGTCGCGGGACCGGGTGTACCAGTTCGCCTTTATCGGCGCGTCGTTGAAGTTGCGCGGTGCCGATGCCGCGCCGATTCGGCCGATTGCCTTGCCGATTCGCTAAACGCCTGCCGTCCGGTCAGCCCCGATGCTTGTGTAGCCGCTGCCGCAGGCTGCGATCGAGCGGCACGCTCGCGGGGGGCTTGCGGGTGCTGGAGACCCTGCGGGTCTATCGCAGGCTGCGGCAGCGGCTACATCTATGGTCACCCCCCGTTTCTGCAATACTGTTCATGGATGCGTGGGTTGGCTTGCCTCAATCTATCCGGCGTCAGACTCGGTACTGCGCCTCGATGAAAATCGCGCCTGACGATCCTAAATAGGGGAACGGTTTTGAACCGTGTAGCCGCACAGGTTCTTCGTCAGGCCGGTTTGCCGTTCACGTCATCTGTTGTCCAGCATCGCAAAACCCGTTGGGTGGTGCTCGATAACAGCAGGGTCAGGCGTTCATCACGCCTGGCCTTGC
>NZ_OBDX01000039.1:0-26877 GCF_900215185.1 Pseudomonas sp. LAMO17WK12:I10
CACGCTCTTCGTCGATAGTGCCTACGCGGGAAAATGGGCTCTGCGCATGCAGCAAACACACGCGGTCGACGTTCAAGTGATCCGGGGGCCAAACAATAGAAGAACAGGACAATGGCACTCAGAACAAGGCGATCTGTTCATGGTAACACCTGCTCCGAGCGGTTTCGTGGTGATGCCCAGGCGCTGGGTAGTGGAGCGAACTCATGCCTGGAATGAGAGGGCTCGACGACTAATTATGCATCACGACCGGTTGTTCGCTGTGAGTGAGGCGTGGGTGTGGCTGGCCGAAGCACGCATACTCGCGCGCCGACTCACTACATGATTTTGTCTACACCCTCTTAGGAATGTCATGTCTTTGTGCATCACAGCTGAATGGTTTTTAAGCGCTCCATGAACCCATATTCAAAGCCGCCATCCTCGCGGCACCGCCAAAGTGAACTGGTCACTGAAAGTCAGGCTGCCTCCGCGACCGTTCTGCACGGAGCATGACGTTATACGCCAGTCATGCTCTGATCCCGCGCGGTCGGAGACCCTGTGCACGTCGGGAAGTCCTTCGCACAGAAACGGGGAGATCTCAGCGATGCCCGATGCGCAAGCACCGGGCGGAGCAGGAAAGGCCAAAAGCCGTAACCCTGTTGCCTACGTCGCTGAGAAGTCGGATACGTCCGTAGTACCTGAGAGGCCATCGAACAAGGGGCCAAGCCCTGCGGAGATGGTGGAGAAAAGGGACGTAGCCAAGGGAAACACCGACAGGCCCCTTGCGTCCCGGACACAGAGCCGGATCAGTTGCGCGTCGATGGGACTTGAAGGTGTACGTGAAACAGCCCGAAGGAACAAGGGCATGCAGTTCACGGCATTGCTGCACCACATCACACCGCATTTATTGGCGCAGAGCTTTTATGCGCTGCGCTGCGCCGCGATGCTGCGGTGGGTGTGGACGGCATGTCGTGGCGAGAATATGAGGAAGGTCTTCTCCAGCGGGTGACCGATTTGCACGGAAGGCTCCACAGTGGAGCCTTCCGTGCAACGCCATCGCGGCGGGTCTATATCCCCAAAGCCGACGGCAGGCAGCGCCCGCTGGGTATTGCCTCTCTGGAGGACAAGGTCGTACAACAGGCGGTCGTTATCGTTTTGAATGCGATCTATGAAGAGGACTTTCTGGGATTCTCATACGGGGTTCGGCCGGGACGCAGCCAGCACGATGCGCTGGATGCATTGTGCGCTACGCGGACGACAGCGTGGTGGGTTTCAGGATGCAATGGCAGGCTCAGCAGTTCCTGGTGCAGTTGCAGGAGCGCTTGGCCAAGTTCGGATTGTCCCTCAATGCCTCGAAAACACGACTGATTGAGTTTGGTCGTTTTGCTGCGAGAAATCGTAGGAAGCGAGGCTTGGGTAAACCGGAGATTTTTGACTTCCTGGGCTTCACACACTGTTGTAGTACCAACAGAAGCGGTGGGTTTCAAATACTGCGGCTGACGGTCAAGAAGCGGATGCGTGCGACGCTGCTGGCCATTCGGGATGAGCTGAAACGCCGACGTCATAAGCCGGTTCGAGTCGTGAGCCAGTGGCTTACCCGGGTGGTCAGCGGGTACTTCAATTACCACGCGGTGCCGGGGAATCTGATACGCCTTGGTGGTTTTCGGTTGGCGGTATGCCGTCTATGGCGGCAAACCCTCAAGCGACGCAGCCAGCGTAACGACTCCAGTGGTCACGCTATGGACGCCTTGCAGACCTCTATACCTAGACCCAGAAATGCACATCCTTACCCTGAGGATCGCTTCGCGTCACATACCCGAGGCAGGAGCCGTATGCGGTAGTTCCGCACGTACGGATCTGTGCGGGGGGGGGAGGGGGGACAGGTAACTGCCATCCCTACCGCGACCTTAGGTTCAGCGGGGACATCAGATCCACAGATCGGTCAGCCTTTCCGAAGTTTCCATGGAGATTAAGAGCTTTAACGTTGCCATCGACACCTCAGAAGTGTCGATGGTTCTGTTTCAGTTGATCAGGTGCAAAGCAATTGCGCCAGCCTGGAGGTTTGTCCGGGGAATATCGGGGCAATCGATGGATAGGTGTTCCTGGCAGTATATACAGGACTGTGCGATACCGGTTGCTGGTCCGCCGAGTGTGCTCCAATTAAATGTAGCGACAGCTGAGAGACAGACGGTATACCCCGTATTTCGCGGTTTTTTTGACGGTTTAACCTGGCGCAATTTTGCTACGTCAAAATCACTGTTTCGAAGTCTTCTTCAGAAGTTTCCTGCGGAGTGACAAGAAATTACACACATTATTTCAGGAAATTTCCTAATTAAGATTCGGACTTCTCCTGTCAGAGTGTATCGTGCGTGCGCTGGGGCGATTGGGCCGGTCAAGGAGAGGCATACATACCCGGATTTTTATATGGATTTTCTCTGGGCTCAGGAAAGGCGGGTTGGCGCTTAGCTTATCCCACGGCTTTTTCAGTACGTGGATAAGGCGATAGGGCCGTTAGCGATGCTGTCGAGGCAGGTATTACGCGCTAAAAGATCAGTTTTTACATTTACAACCGCATGTTGTCCGTACCCTTCGGAGGTCTAAATGCATAGAGCAATGGTAGTCGATGATCATCCCTTCATTCGTTCTGCACTAAAAGTGTTCCTCAAACAAGAGCATTTTGAGGTGGTTGCCGAAGCGGATAATGGTTCGGCTGCGTTGCAGCTTGCTCGTGATTATTCGCCGGATCTCATCGTGCTTGATCTCTCTCTTCCAAAGGTCGATGGGTTAGAGGTATTAAACCGAATTTCCGCCATGGAGTTGTCAATGAAAACTCTGGTGCTAACTTCATTGTCGGCCGATTTTTTTTCTTTACGCTGCCTGAACGCGGGAGCGGCTGGCTATGTATCAAAAACTGCCGATCCCAGTGAATTGCTGAAAGCAATTAACGCGATCAAGTCCGGTTATACTTTCTTTCCTGATTTGAATCTCAATTCCGTCAGAAGAAGAGATGTTCATACCTCAGAGCTGACACTCATACATAGTCTTTCCGATCGGGAGTTAAGTATTCTGCAACAGCTCGCCAAAGGATTGAGTAATAAACAAATCGGCGAGGCCATGTTGCTCAGTAACAAGACAATAAGTACCTATAAAATTCGCTTGATCGAAAAGCTCAACGTGAGCTCTTTGGTTCATCTGTCGGAACTGGCAAAACGAAATAATTTAATCTGATGAATATTTCTGTGCGAACTTGTCTGGTTTTGCATCTGGTATTGTTCCCGATATTCGCCATGTCCCCTGCAGTTGCTGAATCGGAAGCACTGCAACTGCTTGGGCGGTCGAAAGCAGACAGCAGTATCTTCAAGTTGGACGAGTCGGACCGAGCATGGCTAAAGAAAAAAAAGACATTGCGACTGGGGATCTCTGCACCTGATTATCCACCCTTCGACATAACCACTAACGGTCGAAACTACGAAGGTCTAACCGCCGATTATGCCAGCCTGCTCGCTGATCGTTTACGTATTCAGGTGGACATTCGGCGTTTCAACTCCCGGCCGGAGGCGATACGTGCTTTAAAGGATGGCGAACTGGATTTGTTGGGTACTGCGAACGGTTATGAAGCAATAGATGTTGACTTGATAATGTCGGATCCCTACGCCGAGGATCAGTCGACATTGGTTACCCGCAGCGATTTCAAAGAGATCTTGCCATCGGATCTTGCCAATAAGAAAGTCGCAATGCTCTACCACTATCTACCTGAGCACATGGTAAGAGATTACTACCCAAAAGCGAAACTCGAACTTTATCCTTCTACCTTGAGTGCCCTTGGTGCTGTCGCATTCGGCAAAGCCGACGTTTATCTCGGTGACGCGATCAGCGCTAACTATCTAATTAGCAGGAATTACCTGAATAACGTCCAGTTGAGTCACTTTTCTCGATTGGAAGGCAGCCGTTTCTGTTTCGCTACTTCGCGCAATAACAGTCGCTTGCTGAATATCGTCAATCGAGCACTAGTCTCTATTCCTGTCGCCGAGCGGATGGCCATTTCGCGTCGCTGGGGTGCTGGTGATATGGGGATGTCGGGGCACCATCAACTGCATTTCAGTGCAATGGAGCAACGCTGGCTGGAGCGGAATCCAAAAGTAAGGCTGGCAGTTACCGAGAATTTGTTACCGATGTCATATTTTGATTCGACGGGTGAATTTCGCGGAATTATCGCTGACGTCCTGGCCAGGATTAGTCTGCGTACCGGCTTGAAATTCGAGGTTTCACGTGACATCGCCATTGGCAAGAATGCCAATCAGCTCAATGAAGATAAAGTCGATGTATTGGCGGTGCTGACACCGAATGTCGAGGCTGAGGGAGATAAGCGATTCACGCGGCCCTATTTGACAACTCCCTTTGTTTTGGTCAGCCGCACTGAAGCGGACGCTCCAGAAACCCTGGACGATATGGCTGGCAAAAAGCTGTTGCTTGTGGAAGGAGTAGCTTTGCAAGCGTTCATGGCACGTAACTTTCCACTGATCAAGACCTCTTATGTGAACAATGCTGGGCTGGCCCTGGCACTGGTTGCCAATGGCAAGGCCGACGCAGCGGTTCACTCGCTAATCGGTGCCCGTTACTTGATCTCACAGCATTACCGTGATCGCTTGCAAATCACCAGTACAGTCGGTGCGGAGCCGGCACTGGGGGCCTTTGTGATCAGAGGGAGTGACCGCGAACTCTATTCGATCATGGACAAGGCACTGCTGAGTATTTCCCCGGAAGAAATGGGAGAACTGAGTAATCGGTGGCGTAGCGAAGTGGTGATTGAAAACAGTTACTGGCTGCGAAATCGCGCAGCAATTGTTCAAGGTTTTTCTGTCGCCGGAGGATTACTGCTCATAGCTTTAGTATGGATTGCCTATCTGCGAAGACTGATCCGCCGGCGTGAGGAGGCCGAGCTGGCACTGGAAAACCAGATGGAATTCATGCGCGTGTTGATTGATGGTACACCCCATCCCATTTATGTCCGTGACCACGAAGGCCGAATGCTGGTTTGCAACTCCGCTTACTTGGACGTGTTGGGTTTGAGCTCTACTGAGTCATTGGGTAAACGCATTTCTGATTTCCCTGCTATCGATCCATCCGCAGCGCTTGCCTTTCAGGACGAATACCTTGAAGTGGTTCGCGATGGTGCCCCCAAACTGGGAGACCGTTTGCTGAGTACTGCCGACGGACGGGAGATGACTGTTTACCATTGGATGTTGCCCTACAAAGACACTGACGGCGTAGTCATTGGGGTCATTGCCGGCTGGATTGATGTCAGCGAACGACAGAGATTGATGGGCCTGGTTCAAGAGGCCAAGGATCATGCGGATGACGCCAATCGGGCCAAGAGTATCTTTCTGACGACCATGAGTCATGAGATCCGCACGCCGATGAACGCTGTTATCGGCATGCTCGAATTGGCACTCAAAAGCGCTGATCAGGGAAAACTCGACCGTTCTGATATAGAAGTCGCTTTCGGTGCAGCCCAGGGTTTGCTGGCGCTGATAGGAGATATTCTGGATATTGCCAGAATAGAATCCGGAAAGCTTTCTCTAGCGCCGGAGCGGGCCAATTTGTGCGACCTGGTTGAATCACTGAGGCGCATGTTCGAGGGGCTGGCACGACAGAAGTGCCTGCAACTGGAGCTGGATCTCGATATCGCTGCCAGCTGCGAGGTGTTGATCGACCCTTTACGCTTCAAGCAAATAGTCTCTAACCTGTTGAGCAATGCGATCAAATTTACCTCAGAGGGTAAAGTTCGTCTGAGCCTTAAGGTTCTGCCCACTTCTGACGATGTTCATCTGTCGGTTCGCTTGTGTATTGAAGATTCGGGTAGAGGGATTTCCCAGGAAGATCAACAGCGCCTGTTCAGTCCTTTTGTCCAGGCCAACAACAATAATCAATCAGCCCGTTCCGGTACGGGCCTTGGGTTGGTTATCAGTCGGACCTTGTGTGAAATGATGGGCGGTCAATTGAGCTTGAGCAGCGAGTTGGGCAAGGGTACACAAGTCGAGGTGATGTTGGACCTGCCCATTCTCCAGCCAGAATTAATCGTGGAACAGCCTGGCTACGAAGCTGAACTTCCAAAGCAGGTACTCAATATTCTCGTCGTCGATGACTATCCTGCCAATCGGCTGCTTCTCTCCAAGCAGATGGGCTTCCTGGGGCATCGGGTCATCGAGGCGGAAGATGGCGATCAGGGCCTGCGGGCCTGGCGCAGTAATATAGTCGATGTGGTTATCACCGACTGCAATATGCCGATAATGAATGGCTTCGTGTTAACCCAGGCAATACGGGAAGAGGAGGCTGCGAAGGGTAAGCCTCGTTGTCTGATACTGGGATTTACTGCAAATGCCCAGTCGGAAGAAAAAAATCGCTGCCTGGAAGCGGGCATGGATGACTGCCTGTTTAAACCGATTAGTCTCAAACAATTAGAAAGACGACTTTCGATTGTGGAGGCAAGTATTACTTCCGAAATGAGCCCAGGAGTGCCTGAGTCAGCCGAAACCATGGATATTGCCAGCTTGGCAGAACTGGTTCGTGGTGATGCGGGAATATTGAAGCTTCTGCTTCGGGACCTGGCAAAATGCAATCAGGATGACCTGGTCAGGCTGGCTGCACTTTTTTACGAGGAGGATCTGCAAGCACTTGCAGACCTGGCCCATAAAATCAAAGGGGGCGTGCAGATTGTTAAAGCGCATGGGCTGATCGCGGCCTGTCAACAGTTGGAAGCGGTATGCAGAGCCGAAAAGGGTGAACAAGCGCTGCAGCGATCGGTATCGCGTTTAACACAGGAAATGCTGAATTTTGGTACTGCTATCGAACGCCATGCTCAAAGTGAGGTTCAGTAGTTTGCTATTATCGGGATGAGCTGGGTCATTAAACTTTACGGTTGCTAAAGTTCAGATGGGCGGGCAGTTGGTGAGTTTCAATCGAAGCTTATAGTGCCGTGTCCGGAATGTTTGATGAAGATTACACATCCCCGGATGCGCCGGGAGTAGATTGATAAACCTTGTCTTCATTTCTGCGCCGGTGAAGTAGAGTTTCTTGATGCGTTGTAAGAAGTTTCCGCGTCATGGCGGATAAGCTCATCGCAGAGCGTCTAGACCAAAAAAACAATTTTGTCAGCAGAGGAGGTAATGAGGCTCCGAAGTATGTCATTGGCGACGTTTGGATATTTGGAAGGAGGGCCAGTGTAGGTGGCATTTTCTGATGTCGCTGCCCATTTCCTGATCTGATCACAATCTCATCATATTTTCATCAAGATTGATGAAGCACATGCCCTCAGGATTAACGAAGATCCAATTTGGACCCTTCGGACGATGAGGTGGCACAAGTGCAACCAGATAGCCTGGTAGATCAAGAAACATGGCTCGAAGACTGGGATTTGGCTGTGGGGTCTCACACACAGGTCTTGCGGGTGCGAAATGGTCTGACGCCTCTATGCCTGGCACACCGTGACAGCGGCTTGCAATGGTGCTTTCCGCCTGGCTGGCACGGTCTTTTGGCAACGCGTCCGGGCGTGCGCAGGTTGTCTGGTATGGCGCATGTAATGCCAACCCCGGCGTGTCTGGTGAAGTTGCAGTTTTTTGTCGACTGCGGGGCCGCCAGGCCGTTATTGAACCAACAAGTTCAACCTCTGTGCGGGCTGCGAATAGACGATACATCCGAGACGTCTGCCATGGAAATCGAGTCGTGGTATGTCACGCAGGCGTGGAAAAACAGCTCGGTATATAAAGCGTTCTCCTGTTTGTTGCGTGAAAGCGAGAGTTATCGACTACTCCAATTTTTGCTTGAGCACGCGTCTGCTGGAGAGAAATTACAGGATTTAGCTCCTGTTTATGGAGTATCAGTCTCGCACTTTCGTCGACTTTGCCATCAAGCTTTGGGTGGCACAGCCAAGTCCGAACTGCGTGATTGGCGCGTCGCCAAGGCTCTTTTGAGTATGGTCGAAGGCGCACACTCACTGACTTCTATTGCCTATGAACATGGTTACTCTTCTTCTTCTCATTTTTCGAAGGAGATTAGAGATCTTGTCGGCGTGGCGCCGAGTCACCTGGTGGATATCATTCGCCTTTCAAGTGAATAAATACATGAAGTTAAAGGTTTATTTTACCCGGATGGCTATCGCGCTGAGCTGCCTCTCGCCGGTACTTGCGCTCGCTGCTGTGGATGTCGTTCGACCGGGAGAAGGGTATGTGGCGAGGCAAGAAAGCTTGCGCGCGTTTTTCGATGCGCTATCCGCGCCTTTGGGCAAGCCGATAGTCGTAAGCCAGGCAGTCGCTCGGCGGAGCATCAGTGGTGAGTTTTCGTTTTCTGATGCGCAGCAAACGCTGCAACGTATTACCCAGCAGATGGCATTGATCTGGTACAGCGACGGTCAGACGCTCTATATGTATGAGGCTGCGGAAGCCAAGAGCAAAGTTATTTCGCTGAATACAATAACAGTCGACAAGCTGACGTCGTTCTTGCGCCGCTCGGGGCTTTTCGATCCTCGTTATCCGTTGCGAAACGATGGCTTGCGAACTTTCTATGTTTCCGGACCGCCCTTATATGTCGATCTGGTCATGCAGGCTGCGCAGTTCATGGATAGTCAGGGTGCGGATCTGCAATTGGGCCAGCAGCGTATCGGAGTTATCCACTTGCGCAACACGTTTGTCGGTGATCGTACTTACGAGTTGCGTGATCAAAGCATTGTCGTGCCGGGAATAGCGACTTCGATTGAGGTACTTCTAAAAGGGGAAAAGCTCGATGTAGAGGTCGAAGTAAGCAAAGAGGGACGAGGTGCGATGCCCGACTTTCCATTGCGAGGATTGGCCGGTCCCGAATCAGTGGATGGTTTGAATGAGCGTCCGCGGGTTATTGCGCGCGATAGCCTCTCGGTGTCGGGCGCCGGCAATATTCGAGTCGTCGCATATCCGGACACCAATAGCCTTTTAGTCAAAGGGTTGCCGGAACAAGTGCGGTTTATCGAAAATCTGGTATCGGCCCTGGATGAACCTAAGCGTCATATTGAGCTTTCTTTGTGGATTATCGATCTGCAAAAAAACAATTTGAATGAGTTGGGTGTGGATTGGAAGGGATCATTCAGTATTGGCTCGAGCATTTCCGGCTCGCTGAACGGCGGGTCTCTGAGTACGCTCGATGGTAATTCATTTGTGGCTGCCGTATCGGCACTGGAAGAAACCAAACGAGCGAAGGTTGTATCTCGGCCTGTCGTATTGACGCAGGAAAATGTGCCGGCAATTTTTGACAATAACCGTACCTTTTATACCCAACTTATTGGCGAGCGCAGCGTGTCGCTCGAACAGGTGACTTATGGCACTTTGGTGAGCGTACTGCCACGTATTTCGGGTTCTGGCGAAATCGAAATGGACCTCAATATTGAGGATGGCAGCGAAGTCGATACCCCGCGTGACAGGGGCAGTAACCCCGGCGCCAATTCACTGCCTACCGTGGGTCGTACCCGAATCAGTACCGTGGCGCGGGTACCCCGTGGAAAGAGTTTGCTGGTCGGTGGTTTTACCCGGGATGAAAGTGGCGAGCAGATAAGGAAAATTCCTGTGCTGGGAAGCATTCCCTTTCTGGGCAAACTTTTCAGCTACAGGCAGAAACGCGATTCCAACACGGTAAGGGTGTTTCTGATCCAGCCAAAAGAACTTTATGCGTCACTCGAACCTGGGGCTGCGCAAATTGGTGCGCGAGTCATAGGAAATGTTGGGCGGGACAGTGCTGACCGCGCAGTATTGCGCGCCATGGAGCCTTGATATGAGTTCTATCTCTGGATTTCCCTCTCAATCGCATCTTTTGTTCAAGAGCGACAACGCGCAGCCCGCGCCAGTCGATGAGCCCAGAGAAGATGATTCGCCAGCCGCGGTCGTTCAGCGTTTCGTTGAAAACAGTGATGAAATGTCGGCTGTGTTGCGTTCCCAATTTCGCCGTCGCGGTGACTTTGGGAGCAGGTTCGAAGGTCAGGCGGAGAGCTTCGAACGTGTGCTGGCTGAGGAGCTGATCCCGAATGTGACCAAAATCCAGGCACTCGTCGCTCAAAGTGAGCGAAGTATTGAGTGGCTGCTGCAGCAGGCTCGTGCGTTGTTTCCGGATGACAGCGATCTTGTTTTGGTACTGCGTGAATTGTTACGCCGCAAAGAGTTGCCGCAAGCGGCCCGGCAGCGCCTGGAGAACTTGCTGCAACAGGTCGTGGATCAGGCGCCTGCCAAGCGACTGAAGGCCGGTATCAACTGCGCACTCAAGGCGAAGATGTTTGGCAAGGCGCTGAATTTGCGCGCGACGCTTATGCGCGATACCTATCGCTCCTTTCTGGAGACAGACGGCAGTGCGGTTGAGTCGTATGAGGACTGGATTTCGATTTATGGATATAAGCACAGAGGCTCGGTACTTCAATTCATAGAGATGGCACTGTTGACGGATATTGATTCACTGGACCCGAGTTGTTCCCGGGAAGAGTTTGGTCAATTGTTAAGTAGACTTGCAATGTTGAAAAGATTGCGTTCAGCCGATAATACGTTCATGCAACGTGTTCTACAGGTTGGCGTCATAAAACAGCATAATTCCAATGAGCCTGACTGGCTTGTGTTCTTGCTCGGTCTTTTGCAATATCCCGATGATCTTGAGAGTATGCTGGAAGGGGTCTTCGGTAACCAAATGCACTTGATGGCATCTCGTGACTGTGCGGAACTGTTGCAGTTTTTACGTTTGTCGTGTCTTTCATTACCCGTAGAACTGTTCACCGATGACGAGGCCTTGATGCGCATTGGCGATCAATTCTCGCAGTTGGCTGAACTTGTATTCAACCAAGAGACCCTCGATCGCCATGCTGCCCTTGTGCAGCGTGTCACTCCCTTAGATCCCCAGGCCTGATAGTCTATGCTTAACAAAGCTTTGCGCAGTGTTTCCTCGCGTCCGGAGTTATTGATTCTGACGCTGATGGTAATGATCATCGCGATGTTGATTATTCCATTGCCAACCCCGTTGGTAGACTTCTTGATCGGATTGAATATCGTAATTTCCATCCTGATTTTTATGGGGTCTTTTTATATTGAGAGGATTCTTAGTTTTTCAACATTTCCTGCACTTTTGCTAATTACCACACTTTTTCGCCTGGCATTGTCCATCAGTACCAGTCGGTTGATTCTGGTTCAGGCGGATGCTGGTGAAATTATTGCATCATTCGGTGATTTTGTTATTGGTGACAGTCTGGTCGTCGGATTTGTAATTTTTTCGATCGTTACAATTGTACAGTTCATTGTAATTACTAAGGGCTCCGAACGTGTTGCGGAAGTGGCTGCTCGTTTCTCGCTTGACGGCATGCCAGGCAAGCAAATGAGTATCGACGGCGATCTCAAGGCGGGTGCAATCGATGCTAAAGAAGCCCGTGAGCGTCGCAGCATATTAGAGCGTGAAAGTCAGCTGTATGGTTCGTTCGACGGTGCAATGAAGTTTATTAAGGGTGATGCCATTGCTGGCATTATTATCATCTTTGTTAACTTTATTGGCGGTATCGCGATTGGTGTCGGCCAGTTGGGCATGAATATGTCAACGGCACTGTCCACCTACACATTGCTGACAATTGGTGACGGTCTGGTTGCGCAGATTCCTGCGCTGTTGATTGCTATCGGCGCAGGTTTCATCGTCACGCGTGTTAATGGCGACGATGCGAATCTGGGTCGTAACATGATGAGCCAGATGATCGGAAACCCTTTCGTGTTGGGGATTACGGCGATACTCGCAGTGGCGGTGGGGATATTGCCAGGCTTTCCCATGCCTGTCTTTGTGATACTGGCGTGCGCATTGGGGGCGGTGATTTTTTTCCGTTGGCGCAAAGCGAAAAAGTCCGAGGGGCCAATGGCCGCCGATAACCCGGCTTCTGGCAGTGGTACTCCGGAAGGTGGCTTGGGGTTGGTTGAAAATGTCGACGATATGGCAACCGAAACAGTCGCATTGATGTTGTTGGTGCCTGTGGCGCAACTTGAAGTGTTGCGCGGGGCGCAACTTGCTGAGCGTTTCCGTAGCCAGTTCTTTATCGACTTTGGTATTCGTATACCTCAACCTCAATTGCGCGGTACCGATGCTCTGCCGGAAGGGCAAGTAGCCGTGTTGATCAATGAGGTACGTGCTGACCAGTTTGATATCCATTTTGATCGACTCCGGGTGCTTAACTACACTCCTGAAGTTTTGCACTTGGGACTGTCTCTGATCGAAGGTGTAGACAGTAGCAAGTTGCGCAGCATATGGGCGCTGGCCAGCGATAAGGAAAAATTGAGTAGTCTGAATTATCAATTGCGTCCGGCCTATGATGAGTTCTATCTTTGCCTGGTGACATTGCTTGCGCGTAATATTTCCGAATTCTTCGGTGTGCAGGAAACCAAAACACTGCTTGATGAAATGGAGTCGCGCTACCCCGACTTGCTCAAAGAAGTTTATCGACACGCCACGGTGCAAAAAGTAGCTGAAGTTCTTCAGCGTCTCATTGCAGAGCGTATTTCGGTTCGTAATATGAAGCTCATTCTCGAGTCTCTGGCACATTGGGCATCCCGGGAAAAGGATGTCATTGCGCTGGTTGAGCATGTGCGCGGTGGAATGGCGCGGTACATCAGTAACAAATTCGCCAGTGGCAATGACTTGCGTGTATTGCTGTTGTCGCCTGAATTCGAAGATTCGGTAAGGCGAGGAATACGGCAAACTTCAGGTGGCAGCTTTCTCAATCTTGAACCAGCCGCTGTCGAAGAACTGATGGATCTAATGGCGGTCGGCTTGGATACTTTACATATTCCGCAAAAGGATATGGTGGTGCTGGCCTCTGTTGATGTTCGGCGTTACATAAAAAAATTGATTGAAAGTCGATTTCGTGAGTTGGATGTTATTTCCTTTGGGGAAATATCCGACACCATTTCTGTAAATATAATAAAGACTATTTAGGGTGAAGTATGCAGCAGTTTGATATAGCCGGACTTTTGCGTAACGCGTTGGAGTTGAGTGGTTGCACAAATGAACAGATCGGGAGCTTTGACGGGCACAGCACGATTGAACTCGATATGGTCGGTTTACCGAGGGTCAATGTCGCCATGATTGACGATGAGCTGTGGTTCTGGAGTCCTTTAGTGGAATCAACAGCCATGCTATTTACTCACCGTTCGGAAGGCTTATTGCGTTTCCTGATGCAAGGTTTTCGATTTGCACGCAATGAACAACTTCAATTGATCGACGTTGGTGACATGCTCGAGGTTCGTGTGCTGTTGAGCCCGCAAGTTACGCAAAGCCCCCAGGCATTGGCTGATGCGCTTGATGCGTATCTGGAAAGCCTGACGCAATTGTGCGAAGTCGTTCGCTGATGAAAATGACTCGGTTGGAGCGCTATGCGGCTCATCCGTTGCGCTTGAACGGGCCGATTGTTGAAGCGGCGCTGCGCGACGTGGTCATTGGTGAAGTCTGTGAGGTGCGCAGGCATTGGCGCGACAATGAGTTTACGGCACGAGCTCAGGTTATCGGCTTCAGGCCGGACGCTGTATTGCTGAGTTTGTTGGGGGATTCCCGGGGATTGTCCCGGGACTCCTTGATTCTGCCCACTGGCGCTACGCTCGGCTTGCAGTGTGGTTCTTCAATGTTGGGGAGCGTGGTCAATCCGCAAGGTGTGATAGTCGAACGGTTGGCAGAAACAGTCGGGTTCGATGTCAAGGACTGCGTGGTCGATGCCGATCCTCCTCCTTACCACCAACGTCGTGCGGTGCGCGAACCGTTGATAACCGGTGTTCGTGTTATCGACTGTTTGCTGACGTGCGGTATTGGCCAGCGAATGGGCATTTTCGCTGCGGCAGGATCGGGCAAAACGTCGTTGATCAATATGCTGATTGCCCATAGTGACGCCGATGTTTTCGTGATCGGCCTGATTGGTGAGCGTGGTCGGGAAGTAACTGAATTCATCGAATATCTGAAGGGGTCATCCAAGCGTGCGCGGTGCGTTGTTGTGTATGCGACTTCTGATTTTTCGTCGGTAGATCGCTGTAATGCGGCACTTCAGGCTACAGCGATTGCCGAGTACTTCCGCGATTTGGGACATGGGGTCGTGCTGTTCATCGACTCGATGACACGTTACGCGCGAGCGCGTCGCGATCTGGCACTTGCGGCGGGCGAGACGCCTGCGCGCAGAGGTTATCCCGCATCTGTGTTCGACAGCCTTCCGCGATTACTGGAGCGTCCCGGTGTCACAGCTTCGGGAAGCATTACAGCGTTCTATACAGTGTTGCTCGAAAGCGATGATGAACCCGATCCAGTGGCGGAAGAAATCCGCTCGATCCTGGATGGACATATCTATTTAAGTCGCAAGCTTGCTGCCAAAGGGCACTTTCCCGCCATCGATGTATTGCGTAGTGCCAGCCGTGTCGCGAATCAAGTTACCGACGACGACCAACAGCAACTGGCAACACGAACACGTGAAGTGCTTACGCGTCTCGAGGACTTACAGGTTTTTCTCGATCTTGGAGAGTATCGGCCTGGCGAAAACCTGGATAACGATTATGCGGTCGATCGTCGTGAGGCGTTGGCCGATTGGTTGAAGCAGCCCATGGATGAGAAGTCTTCACCCGAAGAGTCGCAGGAGAGTCTGTATGACCTCATTGGTTGATATGCGTCGTTTGTTACAGGTCGGGGAGCACCGCCAATTGCAAAGCGAGCGCAAATTGAATCGAGCCAGGCAGGCCCTGGTGCCTTTGAGCAATGAGTTGGGCGAGATTGATTCGCAAGTGCGGGCATTGCAAAAGCTATTAGAAGGTCATCAGACGGTTAGTGGTCTTTTTGATCATTCGCAGTTGCGTGCCTGGATGAGACACCAGGCAGTAATCCGTCGACAGTTGAGTACTGCGGGGCTCGAGCGGGCACGGGTAGAAGAGCAGTACAAGGAGATATGCGAGCAAATTCAGCAATTGGAATTGCAGTATCAAAAGTTACAAAAAAAAGGGGTGCTGTACACGGGACTTCATTGTCGCTTACTTGGCGAATGCCGTTCTAGCCAACGACGCAGTGAAGAAAACGAGGTGGAAGAGCTATTAATGGGTGTGAAATGAAAATATTGAGTCCTGCGGTCGATCCAGGCAAAGAGCTTTTTTCAGAACTCAGTCCCCTAGAGGACGGCTTTGAGCCAGTACTTTTGCCTGAGGAAGATCATCATGAACTAGATAATCTTCCTCAAGGGGCACTGATGTTGATGGCGCAAATTCAGCCCAAACATCCACGCACGCTGGCTATGGCTGTCAGCGATAGCCAAGGGGAGATTGTGAAAGCTGCAAAGTCACCTAAGGCCAAAACAGAATTGCCTGTTGCTGTAATTGCTGCTGCAACGGGATCTGGTCCCTCGTTATCGCAACCGGTAACTCAAGCAGGCCCTTCGTTATCGCTATCGACAACTCAAACAGCGATGGTAATAGCACCTGATGTTCCACTGATGGCAACAATTGAAACCAGTACGAACATTGCAGTACCCGACATTTCGTTGAGCGTGGTAAAGCAGATCCCGCAGGTGGATGACGACAATCTACAAGCCCTATCGATGCTCGTTCAGGTATCGGGTGAAAAGGGTCAGCCTTCGCCAATGACAGCACAGGCCCCGACCGTAATGCTTCGCTCTGGAGCTGATAATCTGCCTTTGCCTGCAATCCCATTAGCGGAAATGCCTTTGCCGGGTGAAAACGCTGGTTACTTGAAGGTCCCTTTCAGTAAAGGCGAGGTGATTGGTCAGGTCATCATCAACAAACCGACTGCTGAAGCTCCGCAACAATTACTGCTAAGTACTAACAATGCAGATGTTTCGAGTTTGCTGCGTGATAGCGTTCAGTTCCTGGATGAGCCCCGGTGGCGGTTGACGGATTATCACGAAGACAAGCAGGACCAAGGGCAGCGGTCCTCATCCGAGGAGTCCGATGAGAGCGCCGGAGACGACAGTCGTCGAGAGCTGGTATTGCAGAAGGCCAAAGTGTGAAGCGTAAGCTTGAGTTGCGCAATATTAACTCCGGCGACCATGACCGGCAGCGAGCCTTCGCTCACTGGTGTAATAGCGAATATGAAGTACGGCAGGAAAAGCTTGCGAAGGATTTGCGCTATATAACATTTTGGGCACAAGGTTCCCAAGGTTTATGGCAAGGGATCGTTCAGCCCGGGCAGTGGATCGCTGGCGTTCTGCCGCAACTTTTGGAATTGTTGCCTGGCAACGTCACGGACGAAGACGCGCTATCACTGTTTTCGGCGGTAGAGTGGCCAATAGAAATAGGAATGGAGCTACTTGATTATAATCGGTTATTCGAATTTGCATTAATGGATACTGCTAAGTTGTCATGCGGCGAACTTGCCGTCATAACGACCAAACAATGTCCATTGTGGATTTTGACTCCACCCAGTAAGGCAACTCATCGCCAACACTCAGTTCAGCCCTGGTTACAGCAGCTGCCACTGATGCTGTGCTGTTACCTGGGGACAAGTATGTTGACAGAGCGACAGTTGAGGTGCCTCGCGCCGGGAGATGTCGTACGCATAGCGGTACAGGCGAATAGATCTGTTGTGGCCGATCGCTGTGTTGGCTCGTTTACTATTGTTAAAGAGGGCGTGAGTATGCAATACGACACTGACTCTACAAATGCAATGGCGCTTGAAGCTCCACTTGCAGATGTTACGGTAAAACTCGAATTTGTTCTGATGGAGCGGTCTATAAGTTTGTTGGAGCTTAATGAGCTAATGACCGGGACAGTATTGCCTTTAGATTCCGAAGTCATTCGAAAAATTGAGGTCAGAGTAGGGGGAAGGGCCCTCGCGATGGGTGAATTGATTCAGATGGATGAGCATCTCGGTGTCGAGTTGCATGAAATTTTTGCGGAAACGACGCTATGAATGACATTTCAATGATAGGGCTCCTGGCGATTGCATCGCTGATGCCTTTTCTGGTCGCCGCGGGAACTTGCTATATAAAATTCTCCATCGTATTCATTGTGGTGCGAAATGCTCTTGGGCTGCAACAGGTTCCTTCCAACATGTCGCTCAACGCCGTGGCGCTAATGTTGTCGGTATTTGTGATGAGCCCAGTTGTTAAGCAGGGCTATAATTATTACAAGGAAAACGGCGTTGCTTTCAACAACGTGGAGGCGGTGATAGATTTCACTGAAAATGGTCTCTCAGGCTATCGTCAGTACCTGGCTAAATATACCGATCCCGAACTGGCGGGTTTTTTCGATCGCGCCCAAGTTGCACAAATGGCGGAAGGTGATTACCCCGAAACAATCGAAGAGGGGGGCGAGCCTTCATTGTTCGCACTGTTGCCAGCCTATGCACTGAGTGAAATAAAAGCTGCTTTTAAAATCGGCTTTTACCTGTATTTGCCCTTTGTCATTGTTGATCTGGTGATTTCCAGCATTCTTTTGGCGCTGGGCATGATGATGATGAGCCCTGTGATTATTTCGGTTCCTATCAAGCTGGTTTTATTCGTTGCGCTTGACGGTTGGTCGCTGCTGTCTACCGGGTTGGTTCAGCAATATCTTGATGTTGCCCTGTGAGTAATGTGCAATGAACGACCTGGTGTTTGCGGGCAATAAAACGCTGTACCTGATACTTATCATGACCGCGTGGCCGGTGGTTGTTGCTACTGCAGTGGGTTTGATAATTGGTGTATTTCAGACGGTTACTCAACTTCAAGAGCAGACATTACCTTTCGGTTTCAAATTGCTGGCTGTTTCCATCTGTCTGTTTTTGCTTTCTGGCTGGTACGGTGAAACGCTGCTGAACTTTAGCCGGGAAGTCATAAACCTCGCGTTGAAGTGATCTATGAATCCCAGCCTGTTTTTTGAAGTGCATACATGGTTGGCCGGGGCCACGCTGTGTTTTGCCCGTATAGCCCCGGTGTTTTTCATGTTGCCGTTTCTCAATAACGGAGTGCTCGGCGGTTCCACGCGCAATGCCGTGATCGTATTGGTGGGAATGGCACTGTGGCCTTATGGCACACAAAACCTTCCGTCCATGGACAGCATCGGGTTCTATGGACTGATAGCGCGGGAAGTGGGTATCGGTTTGATACTGGGTTGCCTGTTGTCCTGGCCCTGCTGGGTACTGCATGCAATGGGAAACCTCATTGATAACCAGCGTGGTGCCATGTTGAGCAATACCATCGATCCCGCTAACGGCGTGGATACTTCGGAAATGGCCAACTTCCTTAATCTTTTCGCAGCAGTAATCTATCTCGAAGGCGGCGGCATGCTCCTGTTGGTACAAACGCTGGGAGGCAGTTATGCGCTTTGTTCCCCCGCGACGCTGTGTGAGTTTCGTCTGGAACCACTTTTAGGATTGTTGGACAACCTAGTGAGTAAAACCTTGATTATCAGCGCTCCAGTGGTTGCTGTCCTGCTGTTGACAGAGGCGCTTTTGGGATTGCTCTCGCGCTATGCCCCTCAAATGAACGCATTTTCCGTTTCGCTCACCGTCAAGGGGCCTATTGCCCTGTTAGTACTGCTCCTTTATTTCGGTACCCACATACCGGAGGAAATTTTACGTATGGGCGGACAGTTGTTCCAACTGCCTCAATGGTTCGCAAATCCAGAGTCGCCTTGATATGTCGAGCGCTTCGAAAACAGAAAAGCCCACGGACAAGAAACGTCGCGATGCTGCAAAAAAGGGCCAGACCTTTAAAGCCAAGGACCTTGCAACAACCTGCCTCATGTTATTCGGGATTGTTTACCTGATCGACGATGCCAAGTTGATGAAGGTCATGGAGGTTTACAAGAGAATCATCGCCTCGAATTACGAAGCAAATTTACCAGCCTACGCAGCCGAGTTGGGTTGGCTCATGCTTGGAATCATGGGGCCGATCATAGTGATTTGCTTTGCCGCCGCTGCGGTACCCACATTGGTGTTGACTGGGCTATCTCTGGCCAGTGAAGCCTTGAAGTTAAATCTCGGTGCGCTCAATCCAATCAGTGGCTTTAAAAAAATCTTCAGCCTCAGAACCGTCAAGGATACGGTTAAGGCAGTTTTATATCTTGCTTGTTTTGTCATCGCCTTCTGGGTTTTATGGACTACCCAGCGTCAGTTGATATTTGCTCAGCTGTTTGCCGCGCCAAAGGACTTGTTCTCCATTTGGGCGCACCTGTTATTGGTACTGATTATTACGTTTATTGGCTGTATCCTGCTGATAGTGGCCCTCGATGCATTAACTGAATACTGGTTATATATCAAGGACCTGATGATGGATAAAGAATCCGTCAAGCGTGAGCACAAAGAGCAGGATGGAAACCCGGAAATCAAAAGCCGTCGCCGTAACCTGCATATGGAGCTGCTATCGGAACAAGTGAAGTCCGATATTCGTAGCTCCAGAGTCATTGTCGCGAACCCGACACACATTGCCGTTGGCATCTATTTCCGTCCGGAAGTCACATTGAGGCCTTTCATTTCATTAATGGAAACCAATCAGCGTGCATTGGCAGTGCGGGCGTACGCCCAAAAGGTGGGGGTGCCGGTGATCACCGATATCCCGCTTGCCCGGAGAATATTCCGGACACATCAACGTTACTCCTTCATTCAGATGGAAGAGATTGAAAATGTCCTGCGGTTGCTGATCTGGCTGGAGCAAGTGGAACAGGCATGACGGGGCCTGCAACAAAGCAGCTGCGCAAAAATTCATTTTTGAGCGCTTTTTGGCGGTCCGGTTTTTTGGATGCGGGCTAAATAGACTTCGTCAGCCGCGCTGGCGACAGAGTAGGAGTGAATGCGTGAGTAGGCGAAAATCGAACAAACAAGATCAAATTGCCGAGCAAGTTACGCAGGCCGTTCTAGAGGGGGCAACCCTAAAGGATTTACGCGGCATCAGTAATGAACAGATGGAGAGTCTATATGCCTTTGCTCATGAGTTTTATGAGCAGGGACGCCTGGACGATGCGGAGAAATTTTTCCACTTTCTGTGTATTTATGATTTTTACAATCCTCAGTATTGGATGAGTCTTGCGGCTGTTAATCAACTGAAGCAAAACTATAAAAAGGCTGTGGATTTGTATGCGGTAGCTTTTGCTCATGGAAAGCATGACTATCGGCCAATGTTATATACCGGGCAATGTCAACTCGCTCTCGGTCGTGCGGGTAAAGCAAAGTTATGTTTTGAATATGTTTTGGAATATGTAACGGACCCTGATATGCGAAGTCAGGCGCAAAGCTATCTGGATGCGCTGACTCATATTGAAACTGATCATTCTGAGGAATAACCATAATGACAAACATCAGCCAGAGTCATGCCCCTTTTGCAATTCCGGCGGGCCCACCCAGTAGGGATGAGGCAATTGGCGTTGCAGGGAGGTCCAAATATGCCGATGCGGCCTCGCAGGCGGCAAATACCAAGGTGCTTCTTCGAGCAGCCGATACAGTCCTTGCGGACCTGAAAACAGTCTCCTACACCGACCCGTTACACACCAAAGGTGCAGTCTTAGCCGAAAGACCACGCCTTGAAGCCCCTGCGCCACGTGCCGACGGCGGAAAACAAACAGAGGGGGATCGCTTTACTTATCTGATGGCCTCACTCATCGGGTTGCTCGGTGATGTCAGTACGGAAGGCTTGAAAAACCGGCTGGAAATCTTGCGAAGTAGTGCCAAAAGCATGGCGGATGGTCAGCTGGCGCGTTCCGAAGCTTATCAGAAGGCGGTTGCCGAGTTTAAAAGTGCGGTGGGCGCTACGGAAGAAATCCAGGAAAAACTGGACCATGCCAGTGCCGGTGTCGAAAACGCGCAAAAGGAACTGGCGCAAGCCAAAGAACGGCTCGATAAAGCAACACCTGGCACATCGGAACATAAGCAAGCCCTGCTCGCCCATGAGGCGGCGCTCGCGAAATTGAACACGGCCAATCAACTTTTGAACGCGGCGAAATCCGCACATCAGGCAGCACTCGCTACCGCCAGTACCGCCGGGCAAAAGGCCGAAGCGCTGGCAAAGGAGCTGACCGGCAAGGAACCCATGGCGGACAAGATCGCCGAAAGTATGAAAACCCAGCTGAATGCTGCCGCGACAATGTTGTTGTTGATGACGCAGTTCGCCGAATTGATGGGCGACTCCGCAGAATCCAGAATCCAGGCCGATCAGGAGCTATTTCGCTCGATGCAGGCTGTTCGTCAGGAGCATCTGGAAGTCAAGGCAGAGGAATACAGAAAAGACGTCGAGAAGGCTGAAGCGGTCAGTAAAGCCATGAGCTGTATTGGCAAAATACTCGGCGCGCTGTTGACCATCATCAGTGTGGTTGCCGCAGTCTTCACTGGTGGCGCGAGCCTGGCGCTTGCTGCTGTCGGTGTGGCGTTGATGGTGATGGACGAAGTCATCAAGGCGGCCACCGGGGTTTCCTTCATGCAGGAAATCATGAAACCGTTCATGGATCACGTCCTGGGGCCTCTGATGAAGCTGATTGGTAAAGCCATCACGAGTGCATTGAAGAGTCTGGGAGTTGAAGCCAAGGCTGCGGAAATGGCCGGGTCGATCATCGGCGCAGTGATTGCCGCGGTGGCCATCATTGTGATCATCGTCGTAGTGGCCGTCGTGGGCAAAGGCGCCGCCACTAAGGTGGCAGCCAAATTAGGCGAGATGCTGGGCAAAATGGCTTCGAAAATGGTCCCTGATATTCTTAAACAGGTAGCCAGCGCGGCCAGTAAAGCGATGACCCAGGTGCTGACCAAGATACAGTCCTCATTAGGTCTGAATGTGGCTAATACCAATTTACTGGTTACGCGGCTGAATATCGGGGTTGCCGTTTCCCAGGCGGCGGGTGCTATTACACAAACCGGCCTGGGTGTCTCTTCCGGTATATATCAGGGGCGGGCTGCCGAACATCAGGCAGAGATCAAGATCACAACGGCTATTTCCGAAGCCATGAAAGAATATCTTGACAAGGCTGTCGAGTCGTTCGACCTGGCGATGAAAACGCAGAATGACTACATCAAACAACTGTCCCGTATTCAGCAGAGTGCGGACAGTACCAGTATGAGTATTGCTCGTAATATCTGAATTTGCTTTGTGTGTGCCTTTATTTGATTAAGAGGAATTAGATATGCCAGTTACTATCGGTTTGCAGACGCCTACTCTTTTTAAACCAACGGAAGTTGGACTGCCGTTGGTTGAAAAGGCAACAGTGGATTCAAAGCAATCTATTGATGCAACGACAGTGGGTAACAAAGTCGATACACAGGTGCTGAACGCAGTATCGGGCGTAAAGGCCAGAATAGAAGGGCTCAGTAATCGCGAACTAGCGCAATACCTTGACACCTCCCAATTTTCCGAGGTCGACTCGGAAACCATGATGAACGTGTTCCTCGCGGCCGTGGCTCACCAAGAAGAGGATGGTCCTGCCGTGGTGAGAGATCTTCTGACCTTCGACCCATCGAGCTGGGAAAAACATGTTGGTGTACTGATAGCCGCTATTGTTGCTGTCAACATTGCGCGGGAAAGCAGCGCGAAAATGAGCGGTATCTTTGCACAGCTCGCCTACGACTCAGCAAAGGAGCAGGGTCGTTCCATCATCAGGGCTGGCGAATCCGTAATGTACTCCGCGGTGGTGGGAGCCATCGTCACGGGAGGCTTGACCGTCGGTGGTGCTGCATTGTCAATTAAAGGGCATGGGCAGAGACACACTGATATCAAGACCAATCAGGCGGACGCACGAAAATTTGACGCTAAGGCTGCGCAGGCGCGTCAGGATTTGAAGGCCTTTGATCAGGCGAAAATGGCATCCGGGCCCAAGACCGCCAGGGGGGCGAATGCAGATGGCGACAACACGGTATTGACGGCACAGAAAGATGCCCAGCATTTGTCTCCAGAGGAAAGGTCTTCGCTGGAGGCAGTCTTGAAGAAGTCTTTGGCTTCAGCCAAAGATTCGCGCCTGCAGAGTCAATTGGCTCAAAAGACAATAGAAGGAAACATCATCAAGGGTAATGCGCTCATGGGCGTGGGCGGGTCGCTGAGTGCCGGTCTTTCAGCGATCCTGCGTTTGGGAGAATCCGCATACCGCAATGATGAGGTAAACCGCCAGGCAGAGCAGGGCATCAACAGAGGTGTGAGTGATGCGGCGAATCAGGGTATATCGGAAGATGCATCGTTGCTGATGAAGTTACTGGAAATTTTCCAGCAGGTTCTGGACGGACGCAACGCGGCCAGCGGCACCATTGCTTCAGCTCGCGTGTAATAGGGGGCGAAAATGATACCAACTATTCCTTCGGCCTCTATTGCACATTCTTCAATCATCCCTCCTGCGCCCGAAAAACTAGATACAGCTGAAGCGGCAAGTACAGAAGTCAAACCGGCCTTGACCGAAGGTGGTGCTGACAAGCTGTACAGACAGGTTTCCGACAAATTGTTGAGCTTGAATACACGTTTGGCTGAGGCTCGTGTTGCCGCCAATCAACTGAATTCCGGTCCAATTGGACCGCGGATCCAGGCGATGAATGAAAACATCGAGGCGACTCACCTCCATTCCCACCAGGTTCAAATGATTCTGGAAGGCTTGGCGAAGATGCCTGTCAGTGCTACCGAGGGCAAGTCCCTGGAGGATGTAAAGGCACAGATTCAGGATTCAGCCAGTAAAGCTCCGGGTCTTCCAACGACACCACCGGAAATGAACTTACAGGCAAACGCAGCTGGCTCGGACGATTTTTTTGCCGAACTGATCGAGATGATCACATTCATCCGCGAAGGGTATCTGGGCATCTATGAAAACCTGATTACCAAATATTCCGCGTTCTTCAAGGAGTTCAACGAAGCCGTCACGAGCAAAATGGGCGGTTGGATTACTGGCGCGAATGAAGGCAAAGACGTAAAGATTGATCCCGGATTTCGTATTGCGCTGCAAGCGCTGATCGATAAATATTCGGCGATGCCTCAAGGGATTCTGTTCCCTGCGCCTAACGCAGACGGCAGCATTACCGGTGTCAGTCGGGAGGAAGCATTGAAATGGGCGGCTACATTTGGAATGGATCCAAGTTCCGTCGTGCAGGATGCGAGCGGAAAATATGTCGTCATGATGGATCTATCGCCAATTAAAGCAATGCGCGACAGTCTTCCAACTGGAGATATCCAATGGGACTCAGCGAAGTTTCAAGCGTGGCAGACAGGTTTTAATAGTCAGGAAAGTGAATTGAAAAACCAGCTGCAAGTGTTTACGACTAAATATGGCAATGCTAATTCTTATTACGAAAATTTTAATAAGATATTGTCCTCTCAATTAAGTTCGTTTGCTGAAGTGCTCAAAGCTTATATCTCTTCGTGATAGGACAGTCGTGTGCCATGGTTTTCTAAAGTTTCACCAGTGCAGATTTCTTCAGCGGTCATGAATCCTGCGATTGCTTTGAGTATCACAGGGGCGTTGTTGTCCGGGGCCAGGAACAGCTCCGTGGTGTTGGATAAGTTGCCTGGTGCTGTATTTACCAGTGCCGATGCTGCCTATAAAGATCTGACAAAAAAAGCGTGTGAAGCTAGTTTTAAAAGTGATGTCGCGCGCTTGATTATGGGCAGTGAGGAAGTGGATGCTAAATGCTTACAAGATCTGGCAATCAACATGTTCTTGCTGAATGGTATGCAGGGCTGCGATCCGAAAAGGTATGAAAAGTTAGGGAAGCTTCTCGATGGCTTAGGAAAGAGATACTTTGAGGATTTCAATAAATCCTATCGTGCAGGTGAAGAGATTCGTTCTTTTGTCAGTAGTCGCAATATGGATAATTCAACGCCTTATAAGCTGCATAAGGACTTGCTCCAAGAGCTGAACTCGCTGATAAGAACTATTCCTGGTGTTTATCAGGAGGTTCGAATCAGGCTGCATGAGGACTATTTGAAAGAAGGATTGATTGAGCGCTTTCAGAAAGATCATGATATTACATTGGACGTGGAGTCAGCTGGCAATATCAGTCAGCATGGAAATGGTAGTGCGGTGGTGAATGCTAGCATTGAGGCGCTGTTTGCAAGCGCCCGTACTAAATGTACCAGCGACTCACTTAACGATACGATCCTTACAGCTCTTGCAATGCTTGATTTTAAAAGACCAATGACGCGACGAGTGGAGCCGAATGGGTTGAGATAGCAGAGTAGCTGGAACCAGGGAGGCCTGGCAATCATCCTGCAGATATATAGGAAATAGAGTTAGTGCCGTTCAGTAGTTAAAATACAGTAAAAGTGCTCCAGTCATTTAGGGCGTGAGTTGTAACCTCTGGTTTATGGTTTACGATTCATGTTGCAGTGCAGAATGTTACTACAAAAACAATAGCCTTTATCTCCCGCTTGCGTAGGGGGGGGTAAGGCATTCATGTCTGTATAAGTGGAAGTTAATATGACCATTACAAGAGCGGTTTCAACACCGCAGTTGTCCTCCGTCATGGAAGGGACGCCGTTGTTGACACTAACCGGTGCATCGTTGAATGAAGCAAAAAATAGTCAAGTAGAGTTGAAAAAAATAACTCAGGAGACGTTAATCAGCAAGGATGCCGCTTATGCAGATCTTGCAAAAAAAGCGTGTGAAGCCACGTTCAAAAATAAAAACTCAGCGAGCTTGATTTCAAATAACCCTGGTGCGGATGCTCGCTATCTGCAAGAAACTGCGATAAATCTCATGCTTCTGAAAGGCATGCCGGGGGCGGATGCCAGTGAAGTCGCGCGACTGCAGAAGCGCCTTGATTCTCTAGGGCAAACCTACTGCGAATATCACCAGAAACATACTTCTAATGGTGATTTTGTTCCTACTTGCATCGCTCATAATAATATAAAGGATGGTCGTCCGTATGCTTCGCAACTACTGTTGACGCAGGCTATTGATAAACTCGTAAAAAACACTCCGAATGCTCATGACCATGCCAGAAGCATGCTGCATAGCAAGTATCTGAAGGAAGGGTTGGTCGGAAGCTATCAGGCATTTCATCGTGTCACTGTCGATCAAACCACCGCCGACCAGATCAGCCAGCACGGTAATGCATCCAGTCCAGCAAACAGTACGCTTGCAAAGCAGCTCTTAAGCGCGAAGTTGGCAGGCGACAGCCAATCGCTCACTGATACAGTGCTAATTACACTGTCACAGCTGGATCTCCAACGGCAAACCGTTGAGCCTCGCGAGTCAAAGAAGAGCAGTCAGTGGCAACCAGAAACCCGAACTGACGCTAGCGCCGACAGACGCGGCAGCGGTGACGTGAATGTCAACTTGAGCACTGGCGCGGTTACCCAAAATGTTGACTTGAATGGCTTAGGCGAGGCAATGCTCGCCCAAACTAAACTCATAGACAAATTACTTGATATGCGATCCCCGCAGTCCGTCAGCGATTTGCTTGTGACTTGTCAAAACACGGGCGTGGGGGGCGATTCGATTGATGGCCAGACTCACTCGAAAGGTACCGGGACGAATTTTTCCGGTTTTACAATAACTACGTCCGACTCAACCTTGCGGTCTGTTGACCGTGTCGAATCACAAGTTGTGACAGGCGTGTCGGATACATTCAAACCAACCAGACTTGCTCTCGACATCCGTCAAACCCTGCCGCACGCTGTGCTGTCGCAGTCCGAGCAGTATGATTCTTTGAGTGAGGTGACGGGGGCAAAGACGACTGGCCTTCTGTTGGAAGAGCAATCCGTCACGACCGGCATCCCTGGCAGTCCGTCGAGGGTTAATGTATCGGGGTCATCAGGTACTGCCAAAAACGCTGTGGTTGAAACTGATTCCCATGACGTTGATATACAAGTTTCAACTGACAGGCAGATGTCTTCGGAAAGCCGTAAAACTGCCTATGGCTCCGATACGGGTGAAATGACTGGCGCAGGCAAGCAGCGTCCAGTCGGCGGGGCAGCCAATCCGCGTGCCCAGGAAGACTTTTTTGCAGAACTTAAGA
>NZ_OBDX01000039.1:27087-59396 GCF_900215185.1 Pseudomonas sp. LAMO17WK12:I10
GGCGGCATCTGAGGAGAGCCGTAAAAATGCCTATAACAGTGTAACGGGTGAAATTATCGGCAGAGACAAACAGCGCCCAGTCGCCGGGACAGTTAATCCGCGCGTCCAGGAAAATGTTACTACCGAGCTTGAAGAAGCCATGGCGGCCTGCGCCTGATCGACGACAACTGCCTATAAGAGTGTAACGGGTGAAATTATCGGCAGAGATAAACAGCGCCCAGTCGCCGGGACAGTCAATCCGCGGGTCCAGGAAAATGTTACCACCGAGCTTGAAAAAGCCATGGCGGCATCTGAGGAGAGCCGTAAAAATGCCTATAACAGTGTAACGGGTGAAATCCTTACAGGAGACAAACAGCGCCCAGTCGCCGGGACAGTCAATCCGCGCGTCCAGGAAGATGTTGAACGCGTCGAGACTAGGGGCCGCAGGCTACTTTGGGGTTGGAAACGTCGGATTCAACTATAGCTGCTGCGCGTCCCCTCGAGCGCGAAATGCAAGTACCTCTTGAAGAGTCGCAGAGAATTCAAAGCCGGAAATTTATTGACCCTACGGGTCAGGCACTGAATGCCGAATTGCAGGCTTCGCGTGTGGCTCGCGCAAATTTAGCCTTCAACCCGATCAGTGCTTCGTTGACCGCTTCTTCTCCAGGGAGCAGTTCTGATACAGGCGTGTCCTTGGCGAATCGATCGACTCCTACGCAGAAGCCCCTTTCTACAGACATTCGCCAAGAGAGCATGAACCAAACCCTTCTTGATCGTATTCGAGGCTTAAGGGCATCCGTGGGAGGCGATAATCCGTTTCCTCTAAAGTCAAAATTGGAAGATCGGCTTCTCAAGATGGAAAGGGAGCGCAGTGAGGCTGTGGCCGATAGCGCCAACGGTGCGGAGATAGATAAGCATGAGTGACAAACCTCCAAGTGAAAGTTTAGCCGAGCCGACCCTTAAATTGATTGTCGCCGCGCATTTGCTGTGCAACGTTGACGAAATACACCCATCGTCTCGATTCGTAGACGATCTTTATGCCGATTCTATGGATATTTTGGATATTTATATGCAGGTTAGCGAATATTTTGATCTTGATTTGGATACAGGAAAACTGGCGACTACACGGACGTTTGGCGCTTTTTGCCAGTTGGTTGATGAAGCTTTAAGCATGAATGGGAGCCGTTAACCTCTTTAGAAAGTGGGGGGGCTTTGTTCGAATGCCAATTGTTTATAAGTCATGGCTCCCCTATAAAAAAGGTGGCGTATGTCGCCAGGACGCGGTGTATTCAAAGCGATCTACTTATGAGTCTACACACTCGCACAGAGAAAATTCCTTGCAATCCCAAGAGGTTTCATAGTGACAGATAGCCCGATTCTCTAGGATGTGGGAAGGGGACGCCCTATCCTTGTGCCTATGGATTGTCATATGCATTGCATCCTTTGTTGGCGCAACATCTGGGCCGCCAAATACTCAGAATGAGGACTGGTTATGGGTCATGTCAGTAACGAAAGCTCCGAGACGTCGTACAGCTTTGATTCGTGGACATTGCGTTATGACGGCATGCTTTTTCATGACGGGCAACGCGTGCACTTGCCACCCAAAGAGTTACAGTTGCTGCGTGTTTTGCTGGGTTGCGCGGGGGTGGTGGTTTCGAAAGATCGTTTGCTGGATTGCATCTGGCCTGATACCGATGTTGCGGAAGAGTCATTGACGCGATGCATGTATTCATTGCGCAAATTGCTCGGGGCGAGCAAATCTTACATTAAAACGGTTTATGGTCGGGGTTATTGCTTCTCGTATGAAGGCGTTCGGGCAGTGCAGTCAGTCCATGTTTCGCGAGCGGAAAAGAAACAATCGCTATTGGTCTTGCCATTCGTTACTGGCCCAGCTGATCGCAGTCGAGAGCTGCAGCGAGAAGTTGTTAAATCTCTAGCCTCGTCATTCAGTAGTACCGTTGTAGTAATGCCGGCAGCTCTTGCGGGTGATGTATTTTCGACTGAAGACTATATTGATCTGATCAAGCGATTGCAACCTGATTTTTACCTCGGCGTGAGCTGTACCAAGTGTGCGGATGACTTTGAGCTGTCAGTCGAGTTGGTTCGTGGTAGTGACCATTCGCTTGTACACAATGCGCTATCAGTAACATCGGCTGAACGCGACAATTTGGTGGATTTGATCGCTGAAGCTATTGCAGGGCATTTGCCAAGAATCAAGTCTGCGCGAAGGCCCTATTTGTCACCTCTGGCGGGAAGGGCATTTTTTTATCGCCGTACTCCTAGTGAGTTTAATTTTTCAGGTAGTGCATTCTCTGTCTTGAAATAGTTGTGCTTGATTTGCAGAAGCGTTTGCGCCTGTTCAGGGCGTCGAAACAAGGTTTTTCATCAAAAATGAATTGCGCAAATTTAGGTTTGATTGTTACGGCACTTTTATGGTGTGGGCAGGCAATGGGCAACTGCTGGGAAAGTGCGGGAAGGCAGTTTTCAGTCGAGCCGAAATTGTTGTATGCCATTGCTGAAGTGGAGTCCGGATTGAATACCAATGCAATCAATCACAACAAGGATGGCACGCGTGACGTGGGCGTTATGCAGATCAATAGTATTCATTTGCCCCGTCTTTCGGCCAAAGGTATTACTGAACGGCACCTTATCGAAGAGCCTTGTGTGACCATTAATGTGGGGGCGCAAATACTGGCGGAGTTCGTTGCCAGGCACGGTTACAACTGGACTGCGGTAGGTGCTTATAACGCAGGGAGCGGCGAGGGGCGGCAAGCCGCCAGGATGCAGTATGCACATAAGGTATGGCTACGTTATCGGGCACTGCAGGATTGGTAAATTCGCGATTGGTTATTTTTGTATTTTTTATCGCTGTAAGCCTGGTCCAAAGTGATATGAAAAATGTACTGGGCTTGACCTGATTCTCAAAATTTCCGTCAGGTTTAAATGGTGCGCGTTACCTATTTTGCAGGTAAGCCAAAGTAGTTAGCGTTCGTTCCGCGTCGAATAATAGAGTGGTGAGTGGCATGCAGGATCTGTCTGCAACGTCGGTGGTATTAAAGATCTTGAATGGCCCCATGCAGGGCTGTGAGTTTTTTCTTGAGCGTCCGCGAACTTTATTCGTAGTCGGCTCGGAAGCAATGTTTTGTGTGGCAGAGCGTTTGGCTACGGTCCCCGAGGATGCCATCTACATTCCGTTGGAGCGTGAGGGATTTAACTTTGAGGTTTTGCTTGGCGATCAGGTGGAACTTACTTATGACCTGCGCCTTTTCAGTGGCGAGGAGGTACAGGAAAAGACGTGTGAGTTCCAGACCATCCAGGAGGCGGGTGGGCTTCGTATCTCTGTGAAGTTAGCCAGCGAAGAGTGGGCGCAAGTCTTGGATCTGTCGCCGTCGCCGGTGAAACAGTACGCAATCCAATCCAGTTGGTTTGACCGCTCCTGGCGGTATGTTTTCGCGGGCGTGGCGCTGCTGCTGATGCTGGGCAGCATCTGGCTGGGAAACCGCTTGCTGCAGCCAAATGCGGAGTCGACGGTAGAAACGTTGATCGCTGGTTCGAATTCAACCATGACGGTGCTTCGTGGTCGTGATGGGTTGGTGTATGCCTTGGCTAATTCGGAGCGTGATGCCAATTGGGGGCGCCAGGTTTTAGTGCGTAATGGTTATGCGGCAACACAGGTTTTAACCACGTCACAAGAACGTATGCGACTTGAAAAAGTTCTGGATGAGCTTGAACCTCAACTGGCTTTCCATTATCTAGATTTTTCCGATCCCGCCAGTCCTCGCCTTCTTGTTAGTAATCAACGAACTTTGCTAACGCTCGATCTGCGTACTCGGCTGGAATCTGAACTGTTAAAGGCAACTCCCTATGCATCAGCGTTTTATGTTCAGGGGAGTGATGATGAAGAGTTTGAGCTAAAGGCCGAGCAAGGGCTTAAGCGGCTGGGAATTCCTTTCATGCTGCAGCGAAACACTGACAGTGTAAATTTCAGTGTCGCCGGTAGTTTTGATGATACTGAGCTCTATGCGCTCACTGACTATATAGAAAGGTTTCAGCAGCAGTGGGGCGCGCGTTACGTGTACTTTTCGGTTGAGCTTAAAGACGATTGGCTCAAAGGCAAGTCATTTCAATATGGTTCGCAAAGCTATATTAAGATGACACCGGCATCCTGGTATTTTCCACCACCAATGCAATGAGGTAAATCATGGTTCGTACAGTAGATAGTGATGTTAGCTTCAGTAATGATTTTATCGGTCGGCAAGCGGATGCGTTCGAGACGGGGGCGGCCGACTTGAAAAAGAAACTTGATGAAGCTCTTAAAGATCTCAAACTTGACGCGTCGGATCCGGGGTTGCTGGCGGCCTATCAGGCTGCCACTTCTTCCTATAACGTATTTCGAAATGCGGCCAGCAACACCGTCAAAGTCTTCAAGGATATTGACTCGATGATACTTCAAGCCGCTCGCTAGAAGCGAAGCTCTATTGCTTATCGGCCGATGGCACTCGCTATTGGCCTGTTTATCAGGAAGCAGATCTATGTCTACATCAGTGGTTGGCCCTTCGCGCCTGGATCAAATCAATGTGGCCGAACTTGTTCGGCCGGAACAGGGTGTGGTGATGTCTCTGGAGGATCGGTTGATTCAGGGTTTCGCCAGCTCTTCGGTTGACTCTGAGCGTGAATCGGCAGCGATTTATGCGATGTTGAAACGCCCCGATTTGACTGATCCGGAGGTTTTGAGCGAGCTGCAAACTCGGACCGCACAATACAACATCGACGTAACATTGTTGAATACCTTAGTTCGTAAAGCCGTGACAACGGCCGAAACCTTGTTGCGCTCATCGTGAAAAAGTTGGGTTATTTGCTGTTTCTGTGTATTGCCTTGATGGGATGCCGTCAACCAAGTCTGCTTGTAGGGCTGGATCAGCGCCAAGCCAACGAGGTGGTTTCCTTATTACAGCGTAACAATATTGCTGCTTCGAAAGTTGATGAGGGCAAGGTCGGTCATTCCGTACGTATCGATCAGAATGATTTCTCGGCAGCGGTGGATTTGCTTGAGTTGTATGCATTGCCTTCACGCTCGCGAATCGAGATTGCAGAAATGTTTCCTGCGGACTCACTGGTTGCCTCTCCGCGAGCAGAAAAGGCACGGCTTTACAGTGCTTTGGAGCAGCGCCTGGAGCAATCATTGGCGACACTTGGCGGTATTGTAACGGCGCGAGTTCATGTCAGTTATGACCTGGAGTCAGGCGAGAGCGGGCGCAAAGTACTGCCGATAACGTTGTCGGCGTTGGTAGTGCATGAGCGAGACATTGAACCTAATTTGTTGATCGCCGATATCAAGCGCTTTCTGAAAAATACCTTCTCGGCAATGGAATACGAGAATATTTCGGTGGTTTTGTCCAAGCGCTCCCCCATACAGCACGTTGCTCCTTCACGTGAACCACTTCCCCAGAGTTTTTCGTGGCTTTACGCAATTTTGGCTGTAGTTGCTTTGATTTTCGGTGGCTTTGCCATGTTTTTGCACAGGCAATCCAAAAGCCGGGAGGTGAGGGATGCGATCCATCAGTGAGGCCATGGACAGTATTCTGTTACGGCCATTGGACTACCTGCATCCACAAAGACTTTCAAGCCCCGCCATCCTTGATACCCCGGAAGTCAGGGTGGTGTTGAATCGCGTGTTAAATGCTCGTCTGAGCGGAACCCTGTCGGGCGGTTATTCGGACCATTTAAGTTCAAAGGCGCGTTTATGGGTCCGACATTGGTCGTTGTTGCCATCAATCGCTGAACTTCTCGGCGCGCATTTCCAGTGGGCGAGCCTCGCCCGGGGGGCGATGCTCCAGCAGCTATCGGATCGCCAGCGGGCCTTTGCTCGCATTGTTTGTGATCCAAGAGTAGCCGTTGAAATGGAGCCTGGTGTCAGCGTGATAGAGCATGTACAGGCCGTAGGTCTTAATGCATTGATGGCATGGAGTATTGAAATGCCGGCGGTACTGATAGAGCGTTTGTGCTTGCAGTTTTTACCATCAGTGGTTGACTTGCAGCGGCGCATGCCGGCGCAACATTTGAACCCTACACTTTTCTTTCTGGCGGTACAGCATGCTCGAATCCATCAGAACGCTGGCTGATATACCGCCAGGTGACGACGTCGTATTGACACGCGAGAGTATAGAGTTGGCCAGGTATCGTCGTCTGCTGTTATTGGAGGCGAAATCTCGCGCGAAAGCCGAAGTGAAAACAGCTACCGAAGAAGCTGATCTGATTCGCCGGAGTGCTTTCAGGGAAGGTTATTCGGAGGGTGTCATATTGGCGGCTACTGACATTGGTGCCGCTTTGATTCAGTCAAGAGCTTTGATTGCCCAACTTCGTGAAGAGTTGGGTAAGGTGGTCAAGCAGTTGCTGGGTGATGTTTTAATGCATGAACAGTTGCTCGACACATTGTTAGAGCGCTGGATGGCGGAGCAGCCTGCCGACCCCAAGTTATTGCTGCAAATAGTCTTACCCTCAGCGTGTAAGCTGCGTCATCTTGATATCCAAAAAAAAATTTCGGCGCTTGGTTGGCCTGGCGCCAGCGTCAGTTATCACGATCAATCACGATATTTGTTTCGTCTCGCCGATCAGGTCATGGAACTGGATATTGATGCAACCCAAGAGCGCCTGGCGCCTCAAATACTGGCACGGCTGAAAAGTCTGCCTGAGTCGGTCCGTGAGTTGGAGTATTCCTCGGCAAATGTGCTGATCAAATTGGTGGAAACTCTGGTCGGCTCAACTCCCCAGGACCAGCTTGCATACCCTTCAGATGAGGAGACCTTCGATGAAAGTCAATAGTGCAGGTAACATGGTTGGGCCCGCAGAAGCTAGGGAAGCTAAACCGGTTTTACCGGAAAGTCGATTAGGGATACAAAAGGCCGACTCCGTCGCGGATCCGGCATTTGATGATTTCTATAATGCTTTTATGTCCTGGGCTGCAGGGGGTGTTGGCAATGCTGATATCAAGAATTTTATCAAAACTTACGTATCCGACAGCGGTGAACCGCTATTTCACTCGAATAAAGAACAAGCCGCTGCATTGGCATCAGTATTGTCCAGGATGAAAGAGTCACAATTGGAAGATGATGCGCTCTACAGCGATGTAAAAAGAGCGTTTGTATCAATGTCGGCGACCAATATGTTTATAGACAGTTTCATGTCCGATATTTTTTTTCCTCCTGAAGATGAAGAGAGTCGCGAAAATATGGAGTGGTGACGCTGTATTTTTTTATCTTCAAAGATCTGCCCCCAATGCATATGTGCAAAGGAACACAGTCGTTATGTTTGATGGTCATTCAGTAGTTCCTGGCGCCGCTGCGCGCAAAATTACCCGCCAAGCGCAAATACGCTGGTTGGACAATATTATTACCCTTGGTGGCTCCGCTCCCATCAGAGTTCAGTCGATGACCAACACGGATACGGTCGACGCTTTGGGGACTGCCATTCAAGTCAAGGAGTTGGCGCAGGCAGGCTCTGAACTGGTGCGGATCACTGTCAATACGCCGGATGCCGCCGCCGCGGTACCAGTAATCCGTGATCATCTCGATCGCATGAATGTGTCTGTACCGCTCATTGGTGATTTCCACTACAACGGTCACGCACTGTTGCGCGATTTTCCGGCCTGTGCAGAGGCGTTGTCCAAGTATCGAATCAATCCAGGTAACGTCGGGGCGGGTGCCAAGCACGATATACAGTTCAGCCAAATGATTGAAACGGCCTGCATGTTCAATAAGCCGGTACGTATTGGCGTGAACTGGGGGAGTCTTGACCAGGCGTTGATGGCGCGGATCATGGACGAGAATGTCGCACGCAGCGAACCGTGGAGTGCGCAGAATGTCATGGCGGAGGCACTGATCGTCTCGGCCATCGAGTCGGCACAAAAGGCCGAGAAAATCGGACTGCCCGGTAACCAGATCATCCTCTCTTGCAAAGTATCAGCGGTGCAGGAACTGATAGGGGTCTATCGCGAGCTGGCCAAGCGTTGTGATTATGCACTTCACTTGGGGTTGACCGAAGCTGGTATGGGTAGTCGCGGAATCGTTGCATCGACGGCTGCCCTTTCAGTCCTGCTGCAGGAAGGCATTGGCGACACCCTTCGCATCTCTCTGACGCCCGAGCCTGGTGCTGCACGTGAGAAGGAAGTGATAGTCGGTCAAGAAATTCTACAAACCATGGGGTTGCGAAACTTCACGCCGATGGTTATTGCTTGCCCAGGATGTGGCCGCACGTCCAGTACCCTGTTTCAAGAGCTGGCTTCACGAATCCAGGAATACTTGCGACTGCAAATGCCCGTCTGGAAAACCGAGTATCCCGGCGTTGAAGAAATGAGCGTCGCGGTGATGGGATGTATCGTAAATGGACCGGGTGAGAGCAAATTCGCGAACATCGGTATTTCGCTGCCCGGTTCGGGCGAATCGCCTGCAGCGCCGGTATACATCGACGGCGCCAAGGTCAGGACACTGCGGGGTGACCATATAGCAGAAGAATTTATCGCCATGGTGCAGTCCTATGTAGATAAGCGCTATTCAAGTCAGATCATTCTTCGCTCGACTTAATCTATTCATTGACGGCAGGGCCAGGTCCTGCCTCCGCGATTGAAACTGCATGTGGCTCCCGTTAGCAGACCCGTCAGGTACTTGGTATCGCTTGACTGGTCACTGCGGCTTTGTTCTTGTGCGAACACGATGCCTCTTGCAGTCATGCATCTCGCCATAATGATCGAAATTTTATATCTCGGCTTAGGGTTGAATCGTACATTGGATGAGTTATCAGTCGGCAGGGTTGAATATCTTGTTGGAAAAAATGGTTGCTCAATTGTTCACGTTCTGCAGGAAGTGTCCTGCGCTATCGTTGCCTCTGCTCCTGACACATCGTCCACCTCTCGCTGATCATGGGCACGCAACCCACTACCCGACCAAGTTTGGCGGGCGTAGTTTGCCGCACCTTTAATTCTCACCTGAATTTTTACAACCCGCGGTGAAGCCGTGACTCGTTCGGGCAGTCCACTTTGGATTGCGCTCTGTTCTTATTCCACCCAATCAATCATCGGTGATCTCCGGCTGAGTACGGGGCCTCCACTGTGGTTAAGCGGTATGCAAGGACCGTTAAATGAAAGTGTTGTTGGTCGATGACCATGCTGTAGTGCGTATGGCGGTCGGGATGATCCTGGCTCGGCAAGGTCGCGAGATTGTCGGGGAAGCTGACAATGGTATCGACGCTGTTAGTAAGGTGCTCGAACTAAAGCCAGACGCAATCGTTCTTGATCTGGATATCCCGCAGCTCGATGGCATGATCGTGCTTGACCGGTTGCGCGTTTGCGGTAGCCCGGCAAAAGTTTTGATTCACACCGGGCTCAAGAGTCAAGCGTTCGCGGTGCAACGCATGCGGGCTGGAGCGGCGGGCTTTTTGTTGAAGCAAGGTAACTCGATGGAACTCCTCTGCGTGCTACAGGCCTTGGCTCACGGTAAGTCCCGGTTCCCGTCCGATGCCTTCAATTCGGTTCGTCACGACGATTTTGCACAGAGCGAAGCGCAACTTCTTAGCCGTGTTTCCCGTCGCGAACTCAAGGTACTACATGGTCTGGCCCAAGGCTTGAGTAACAAACAGATTGCCAGCGATATGTTGTTGAGCAACAGGACTGTGAGTGCTTACAAGACTCGTTTGATGCAAAAACTCAACGTGAGCAATTTGCTTGAGTTGATCAACTTCGCTTCGCGTAACAATCTGCTCTGAATCATGAGCCGTCTGAATCGATGGTTGCTGGTGTTGCTGATGTTTTCTCTGCTGGTATCGAAAGCAGCGGCTGAGCCCTTGACGTTGCTCAGTCGCGCGTCTGAAAGCACGGTGAGTCTCTCGCTCAGCGCGGCGCAGCGCCAATGGCTGACACAAAAAGTTGAGCTACGGGTTGGGGTTTTTTTACCCGATCGTCCGCCGCTGGATATGGCTAACAATCAAAAAGAGTACGAGGGTCTTTCGGCAGATTACCTCGACGTACTCTCCCGTGCTCTGGGCTTGAGTCTGCACATCGAGCGCTATGCCAACCGGGCGCAGGCTCTCGCCGCCCTGCAACGCGGAGAAGTCGATCTGGTGCCGCGCACCAATCACCTCGAAGCAAATTATGGCGATTTATGCCTCAGTGTGCCTTATGCCTACGATCAGGCTGTGCTGGTCAGTCGCTTCGAGAGCCATTGGCTCGCCGATGAATTGCCGCTCGATTTCACTGTGTTGTTTGATCCGGACTGGATTCAACGGGAGCGTGTGGTCAGTCATTATCGCGATCGTTCTCTGGTGCCGGTCGACTCCACTGAAACCGGGTTGGGGCTGGTTGCCTACGGCGAGAAAACGGTGCTGATGACCGATGCGATTTCCGCTCAGTACCTGCTGGAGCGCAGCTACCAGCAACGCCTGAAAAGTAACCTCCTGCGCGATTCCGAAGGGTTGGGTTTCAGCTTTGCCGTGAAGAGCAAAAACAGTCAGTTGCTGACCCTGCTCAATATTGCGTTAGCCAATATCTCGTCCCAGGAGCGAGGGGTGATTGCCCGCCGTTGGGGGATCGGGTCCAACCCGAAAGATGGATACAACCGCTTGCATCTGACTGATACAGAAAAGCAGTGGATCAAGGATCATCCGCAGATCGAAGTGCTGGCAAGCGATCTGTACTCGCCTTTCAGCTTTTTTGATGCCAATGGTCAGCTTCGCGGCATGACCGCAGATTTGCTGGAGATGGTCAGCGCCCGTACCGGGCTGGAGTTTCGACCGAAAAAGTTTTCATCGATTGAAGCCATGACCAGCCGTAGCGAGCGTCACCCTCCGAGTCTGATTGGGGCCTTGACCTACAGCGCCGCCCGCGAGGGACGGCTGAGTTTTCTGCGGCCTTACGTAGCCAGCCCGTTTGTATTAGTCACTCGGGTGCAGCCCGAGCATGAGGGATTGCTCCGGCTCAAGGGGCATCGTGTTGCGATCATCGAGCATTCGGCGGCAGCCAAATGGTTAAGGCGTGAGTGGCCGGATATCAAGGTGGTGGAAGTGGGCACCCCAATCGAGACATACGAATTGCTTGCTCAAGGTCAGGTCGAAGGTGCGATTCAGCCGCAGCTGGGCGCGGCATATTTGATCGACCGATTTTTTCGTGGCCGCCTGCAAATCGATTCGGCGCTTGGCGTGCAACCGGCAATGATCGGCTTTGCCAGCGGCAAGCAGAATATCGAACTGATCTCAATCCTCAATAAGGCGCTGCTTGATATTCCGCCGGACGAGTTAGGTGCTTTGGCCAACCGATGGCAGAACCCGCAGGAAAGCCAGGGCGGCTGGAGTGCTTACAAAAACTGGTTTTTCCGAACAGTACTGGGAATGCTGCTGGTGCTGCTGGTCGTTGGCATCTGGAATCTCGGGTTATGGCGGCAAAGTGCGGGACGCCTCAAGGCACAGAAAGCCTTGAGTGACCAATTGGTGTTCATGAAAGCTTTGGTAGATGGCACACCACATCCGATCTATGTTCGCGATCGGAAAGGTCTGCTGCTGTCCTGCAACCGGGCCTACCTGCAAGTGCTGGATGTCGAACTCAGCCAGGTGCTGAACAAAGGCTTGATCGAAGGAAGCGTGCTGTCTCTGGATGGCGCCCAAAGCTGCAAACGAATTCACCACGCAACCCTCGAGAGCGGCGAGCCATCATTCGACCACTTCACGATCACGGTCAAAGGCAGGATTTACCACATTTATCACTGGGCGCTACCGTATCGCGACTCCGCCGGGACCATGACCGGAGTCATTGGTGGCTGGATCGACCTGACCGAACAGCATTACCTTCAGCATGCGTTGATACAGGCCAAAGATCAGGCCGAGGCCGCCAATCGTGGCAAGAGTCACTTCCTGGCGGTGATGAGTCATGAAATTCGGACCCCCATGAGTGCGTTGGTTGGTGCCCTTGAATTGCTTTGCAGGCATCGGCCCGCGCACGGTGATGACGCCGAGTTGATCGACATTGCGCAGAAGTCCGCCAGAGGCATGATGGATCTGATCGGTGAGATTCTCGACCTGTCGAAGATCGAGTCTGGCAGGCTCGAATTGCGCACCGGCAACGACTATCCGCAGCGGCTGGCGCGAACGGTTTTACAGAGCTTCGCCTGTCTTGCCCAACAGAAAAACATCACCCTGGAGTTTGTCAGCCATGGTCCGGACAGCGAGGTGCAACTGGACTCGTTGCGCTTTCGGCAGATCCTGTCCAATCTGGTGAGTAATGCCATCAAGTTCACCGTGCAGGGCAAGGTAACTGTAGAGCTGAGCCTGAGCGCCAATACACCGCTTACTCTTATGCAGTTGGAGGTGCGCGATACTGGCATCGGTATGGATGAACAGCAGCGCCAATATCTGTTCCAGCCCTACACCCAATTCAATGGCGAGGATACTGAGCTGCAGACAGGTACGGGGCTGGGCTTGGCCATCTGTCAGCAACTCACGCAACTGATGGGGGGGCAGTTGGAGTGCAGCAGCACACCGGGACAAGGCTCTTGTTTTACTCTGACGCTGCAGGTTCCAGTCACCCAGTCGCAGTCCGTCCCTGTTGTCGAAACCGCGCCGCAATCGTCACTGCCAGCACGCAATGTGCTCATTATCGAAGATAGCCAGATCAATCGAATGGTCCTGCAGCGTCAGCTCGAACTTTTGGGAATGCGGGTCATTAGTGCAGAAAATGGGCTGGAGGGCCTGAGATTGTGGGAGCAGGATGACTTTGATTACGTGATCACCGATTGCAACATGCCGTTGCTCAATGGCGACAAAATGACTCGCCGGTTACGTGCCATCGAATCGGCGCAAGGTCGCCCGGCTACGCATGTAGTCGGACTGACGGCCAACGCTCAGCCCCAGGAAATCCATCGTTGCCTGGATGCGGGTATGAACGATTGTCTGTTCAAGCCCCTGACTCTTGGCACGCTGGAGGACTATTTGCAAAAAGCCGAGCGCACCCGCCAGGTGAATTCAGTCTGTTTCGACCTGTCGAGGGTCTGCGCCGACAACCCGGTATTGAGGCGCCAGTTGCTGGCGATGGTGCTGCGCACTGGTCAGGAAGATTTCGATGCCATGCAAGCCATGTTCCACTCGGGGGATTTCCGGGCCATGGGGCGGCACTGCCACAAGATTCTTGGTAGTGCCCGAATCATTCATGCGGTACCACTGATAGAGGCCTGCGAGCGATTGGAAGCAGCCTGTAACATGACGACCACGCAACAGGACGTTCATCACTTGCTCGAAGCCTTTGCCCGGCAATTGAAACGCTTGCAAGAACAGATTAAGGCCGTGCTGAGTGGTATGGGGGAGTAGTGCAAATCATACAAATACTTGGGAATCGCCATCGTTACTTCACTGTCGCGATTGCGGAGAATTGGCTAATACTATTCCTATTGTTGGTGAATCATCATGTTTGCGGTGTGTATGCGACTTTCTCGGGCTTCGGTCTCGGGGGGCTTTTTGTTGCTGGGCGCCACGCCAGGGCTAGCTAATGCGAGTGGCGGCACCCCCAATCTTGAAACACGAAATCGCATGGTTGGAACCATGAGCAAAGGGGGCGGCGGCCATTTCTCTCGTGCAACTTTGACCTGTTCCCCGAATGAACGACCCGCAGTGCATAAGGGTGAGTTGCACTTGAGTATCGAACAGTCTTTCATTGCGTCAGAGGTTGATCGCTATCTCTTTTGATTGAGTGTAATCCTGTAGCATCTAAGGTCACGCTCACGGCTCATGGCGAATGCAAACTCACTGAAAAAATGAAAGGAGCTATTTTGCAATTGTTTTATGAATTGATATCTGCATTGAACCTGGAGGTGGTTGCTGATAGTAAAAGTGACCATGTTTCCTTGGTTTTTGATGAAGAGGTTTTTGTTAATGTTGAGTTAAAGGAGAGCGAGTCTCGAATTGTCTTTTCCTCTTTGGTGGGATTGCTTTCCGAAGTTCAAGAACATCAGCAACTTCGCAGTTTTCTGGCTTTGAATCTGGCCATCGTTCGAGAACACGCCATGGGGCTGGGACTGGAGCCAGAAACCAATGCCGTGGTACTGACTTACAGTGTTGACGTACGACACGCTTTGCTTTCGACGATCGAAGAGGCTCTCTCATTGTTTTTGGGTCAAACGGAAAAATGTCAGGCAATGATGCGAGCTTAAGCGATTTTAAAATTTTGGCGCGTTGTCCAGATTGGTAGATGGCGTTTAAAACCAGTTCAATAGAAGAGATAGATGAGCGTGCTGCTTTCGGATTTTTCATGTGTGTCGAAGTATCATAATGTGGTTCTTAAGGATGGTGTCAATGGAGAACCAAAATTAAAGTCGGGTTTTTTTCAGGGTCGATGTGTTACTTGCTTGGGTGCTGACGAAGTCGTTCAGGCAAGGAACGGAGGCACGAAGAGTTTATTTTTGAATGCGCTGGGGAAAAAATACGGCGCTGAGACAGCACTTTTCCTGATGCCAAAACTGGAAATGGATAGCGGCAAGCCTCTCAATGGGCGCCTTATCCGCACGGTTGTCGCAGATGCCGAGGCGATGGCGATGGCAAAGAAGGTTGCGTCTTTTAATAAAATGGCAGTCAGTAGTTTTTGCGAGGATTCAAAAGGCATTGCTGCCCTGTTTAAACATTATGTTGGTTCGAGTTGGCTTGAAAGACCCAATATCAATCAATTCCAGAGCGTGCTTACTGCGCAGGCAGAAAATTCTAAAGAGCAGCTTCAACAGCATGACATCAAAAAACTGGCCGAGTCGACATTAAGCAAGATAGGCAAGGTGGAGCAGGGGATTGTTGACAGCTATAAGTGTTTGATCGAAGGTTTTCAGTCAGATAGTCATGGCCCGATATTGGGGGCGCTGGATCGGCTTGCTGAGAATATTCACGCTCGCGCTGAGTTGGATATTTTCAGTGCTTCTAACTTGCAGGCAGGCGATGGCGCAGAAGATCAGATAAAGTATCAGCGCCGTATTATGGAATTGCTGCTCAAGTCAGTTTCTGTTGATGGCAGGAGAGGGCTTCTGGAGCTCATTCTCAATCATCCAACCAGCAAAGAACTTTTCCAGCTTTTAGGGGGGGGAGGGACAAGCTTTGTGATGAGCGCCACGGGAGTGATGGAAGATGAGGGTGTTCCTCATGCTGATCAAGTTGTTTTACTTAATACACTTTATCGAACGGAACCAACGCTTTATGCATTGCTGTCAGTGCTGGATATGTACGTCAGCAACTCAACAGAGATATCTCCGCGTTTAAAGGAGTGGTTCAGCGCCCGCGATGCAGATGAAACAACGGGCCAGATCGAATACGCCGAACCCGAATTCGCCAAAGCGTTCGTAGATCTCCAGCGTGATCAAAATGGCGTGAATATGGATAACCTTGGTTTGTCAAACTTCGGGTCTGCGGAGCATTGTAAGAAACGACTTACGATTGACGTAGACGAACAGATGAATAGTGAGTGGCTGGCGATTGCAAATCAGCGCAGTGAGCATGTGGATGTGGCTTTTGTCAAGGATTTTACCAGACTTACTTATTATGTCGATGGTGAGCAAGTTAGCAAGCATCTCGACGACAATGGTGAACTTGATGAGGCCAAAAATGATATCGGCAAAGTGCCATTGTTCGCTACGCGTTTTGCCCATCAAGGCATATTCGTTGACGTCCTCAGGCTTCTTGCGGCTCAGCACAAAATCATTGTAGGTGTTGAACCTTTGCATAAATTTTCCTCGTTCAGCCTGCAGTCATTGCCTGATAACTCTATTCAGTTGCGTGCTCATAACACATCAAGGCTGAAGGCCTTGATTAGAAATGACGCTTACCAACAACTTGATCCACGGAAAAGCTCTGAAAGTTATGAGGTGAATATTCTGATTCAGGAAAAAGACGGCAAAGTCAGTGCAAGGTTCAACTCTCCAATCCGCTATGAGTATCGAGCTGTTCCGCTGGAGGAGTAGCCGGGCTGTTATTGAGGCGGTTGTGTACCGAACCCGGTGCGGCGAGCGGCGCTCGCTGTCTCCAGGGTCATTGCCGGCCGGCAATGACTGTCGTATGCGCTCCATAAACCCCACAGACTCAAGGGTGGCTTTGGTGTGCCGTGGAGTTTCTGGCGAGCGATTACGAGGCGAGGCGCCCCTCAACTCTATTTCTCCCAATAGCCGGTTGGCCATTTTCCGACCTCGATCAAGCCGGCAGCAGGGTTTCACAACTTTCAACTGAGGACGCCTGCGGCAGGCGCTCCAGTGCGTGGCTGATTACCGCAGGCTGAGTCGATTGAAGACGTTGAGGCGCTACTACCTTGGGATTGGAGAGCATCGTGAGTATCAATATTGATCATCTGAGTGTCGATGAGTTAGTGACATTGAATCATCACATTATCGAGCGGCTGAAGATGCTGGAGTCGTTACCGGCTTTGCCTGACGGGTGAGAGCGCGACAGCGGTATCGACATTCACTGTAACAAAGATGTGAGGGGGCCATTCGTTAGCGAATCGTTTAAAGTCCGCACGCTTGTCGGAGATTGAAACCTATGGTTGCGCCGGGTGGTAATGAATGTCCGGCGCATGCTGACCACCCAGGGGCTGGTGTCGATGCTGCGAAAGGGATACTGCTGATTGGGTGGGGGCTGACCCCGGTCGCGCTCTGCTAGCACTTTCGTCAGTCTGCTCCCCGGTTAATCAGATTCAGGTGATGTATTTATCAGTTTTGGTATAGGTTTCTATCTTTTCTGAGGTCCGGAACCTGGTGCCGGGTTTCGAGTGCGGAAAGGTCTTTAAGGAGTAAAGAAGCGTGATGAAGATATGTTAGTTTTGTTATGTTGGAAAAAGACTCATTTTCGTTTGCTAGTTTTATTAGTTCGATTCTCAGTGCGTTGAATTCGGTTAGTCGAGCCGTATAGGCTTGCACGACCTCCTTTATTGCGTCGTTGTTTAGTAGATCGGTTGGGGGTATTCTGCCTGAACCTGTTTTGGTGTAATTAACGATTTCTTCTCTTTGCATCGAAAGTAAAGATTCTAAATCGTTATAGTCCGATGTAAGTTTATTTATCGCTGTTTTTGCCGCGTCAATGTTTTTGCGGACCTCAGAAAGCGGACTGCTGTCTGAAGCCGACATTTGCTCAATTTTTTGGGGGGGTAGAGCAGACGCTGTATTGGTGTCTGTGAGCGTTAAATTTAGTGAGGATAAATGGCCTGAAATACTAAACATGGTTCTGGTCTCGGTAGGTAATTGAGGGGCTCGTCATTTTCAATGAGCCAAGGTGTATTGGCTAAAAAATTGAATGGTTGGAGCTAAAGGCAGTGGCGGAGAAGACAATCTTCGATGCTGACGGTGTTGTGATAGTTAAAGCACCGCCGCCGGTGTGCGAATAGATTTCAGTATGGCTGATTGTGGGAAATGTATTGTCGGGTGTGTTTCATGGTTTGTTGTTATAAGAGAAGTCCGGAACCGGATGCCCTGCGTTGAGTGATTGCAGATCACCAAAAACACTGGATGAGTGGTGAATGTAGGTGAGCGTGCTCATGTTGAAAAACGAATTCTCGTCCGATAGCTTCTGCAGCTCTGTTCTTAATGTATTGAACTCAACCAGTTTTTCTATGTATGTGTCGCGATCCTCCGTCGACATGCCATCTGCCAGCTTTCCAGTCACGTAATTCGTACCCGGGTTGACGTATTCGAAGGTGTCTTCTCTCAGTACCTGCAGAATAGCCATCAGGTTGTTGTATTCGGATGTGGCCTGATTCAAGGCTGCTTTTGCCAAATCGATATTCTTGCGAGCTTCAGAGATTAAACTGCTTGAGTCGAGCGTTTGATCCATTCTAACTTGTCCTGTGCAAAGCATAGTAAATACTGCCCTGAGTGGTTTAGTCTTCGTTATTATTGCAAACGGCTGTCTGGCTCACTATAAAATATCGCTCAAGTTACTTTTCGTGTCGCTCACGGCTGTCGTTGAAGCAGCCGAAGTGTGCTGGTGGTGACGAGTTTTGCGTGGGTTTTGCCATGATCGCTATTGAAAAGGCTGTTGAAAAAGGCCTGATCCGGTCGGAATGACTTGGAAGGTCGTCATCAAGGTGTTGGGAGAAGTGTCGATGATGATCACACTCCTGGTGTATAGGGGCGCAATCACTATCATTTGTGCATTAGGGCGTATTGCAGGGATGGCTCGGTTGTCGGGCTGGCAGGAGGGAGTGCCCAAAAAGAACCCGGCGGCCGTTCAGGCGGCCGGGATTTGAGAGGTTACTGAGCGCTTGTCATTGTGGGCTTGGGCGCAATGGTGGGGCGCTGCGGGAAGTTTTCATACAAAGGTTCCGAGCTCTGTTCGGTTTTAGGCTTTTCAGCCTGTGCATCGACAGCAGGTGCAATGTTGGGACGCCGCGGGACGTTTTCATACAAGGATTCCGAGCTCTGTTCGGTTTTAAGCTCTTCAACCTGTGCATCTACAGCAGGTGCTTCATGCTGGAAACCACCGTTCTCGTATATGGCCTCCTCCTCCTCGTCTTGAGCGGAGGTAGTCAGTTCACCACTTATAAGTGCTTCAGCGTAATCCAGCAATGCTGCAAACTGTTTATCGGTTTGAACCATTTGAGCGCTACGTTCGCCGCGCAGTTCATTCGTGTAGCTAGTGACTATCGCTACATAATTTTCGCTATTGAGTGTTCCCGCCTTGAACGCGTCATAAATTTTCTCCGCCAGGGCATACAGACCCGTCCGGCCGACACCCGCGTTGCAGTGGATTACCGGAACTCCACCGAGCGCTTGACGATACGTCGCGGAAGCCATTACTGCCTCATGAAGGGGTTCTTTGTCAATGACACCGTGATCCGGGATGGGAACGTTTATGACGACTAGGTTTTTGGTGACCCCTGATGTTCCTGTGACCGTTAATAGTTGTGCACCGATTTGTTTTAAATCTATGGTTGAGTCCTCGTGCGGCGTCGACACGAATTGTGCGGAATTACCAGTTTCTTTGTCGCTAGGCTTGAAAGGTTTCTCCAGGTTCCAGTAGTTCACGAAACCCGGTTTAATTGCATCGCGGTGGTTTTGGAGATTGATGACAAACGTGGCGTCTGAGTTAACCAGCAAGTCCGCAAAGCGTACACTGTCAGCTCCTCCCATCGGCGCTTGTGATGCAATTGCAGTTCCATTCAATATGAGATGCGCATTATAGTGATTAGACTTTCCATCCTGCGTAGGTACAGATAGAGAGTTTTTCACCATGTCGAGATCTCTATGCCGCAAATTGAAAGGAAGATCTCCTTTACGTGCGAAGCGCTCGCCAAATTGTTCCATCGCGTTTTTGCCGAGGCTTTCGAATATCTCTTTTGGAGTCTTGTCTTGTGTGAAAGCGTTCCAATCGATCTGGGCGGGTTTCAACCCATTGGCATTCAACTTGGAAAGCAGCTCGGAAGCCAGCTGTTTAGCTGTTTCCTTATCGCCACTAAGCTCGAGTTCGACCGCCTTCGCCAGGCCTTTGACAATGGAAAGCGCGTTGGTGAGTTGTAGAGCCGCTTCATTTAGTTGGGTATCTGATGCGGTTTCAAGCCAGCTTGTGACAGGTCCCTGAACGGTCCCCCATTCTCTAAGTTCATGTCCTCCGATATTTTGCTTCGAAAGAAGTGATATAAGGTTGCGAGTGTCTTCAATACTTGAGCCAAAGTGCACGGAGACAAACGCTGTAGCCAATGAGCGTAAGGCGCCATTGCCGGTGGCGAGTTTTGTATGCTCTGAGCGGAGATCCGTTGATGAGATGCTCTCTATCAGCGCAGCCTTGATTATCCCGATCTGTCCGCCTTCAAGGGTTTGCTTCTTGACGGATGTATCAAGCCTTGGCTCGTTTGTGGAGAGCGGAATCAGCTTCGGACTATCCGTTTTATTAAAACCTAGTGCATTGGCAAGCCAATTCGCTAGTGCGGTGAGCTGGATTCTAAGGCTTTGGAGCAAGCCGTGTCCTTTTTCCAACTCCTGCCGATTGGCGATATGCTCTGCGGAAGCGTCGGTTTTGATTGGGGCAACAGCTCGACCGCCCAGTGTAGCTTGGATGGATTCGGCTGCCTGAGCGGTGGATGTGCTGGGCGTAGAGCCGAGTTGATGAATAGGCACGTGATGTCCTCTATATATAAATAAACTTAGAATAAAGAACCAGAAATGGCATGCGCCATAGTGGCGAGTTCGAATATGCTCGAAATAAACAGTCTGCGCCACCATAAAACGCTCATTGTAAAGCCATGATGCCTGAGGGTTCATGTGTGTAATGGGGTGGGCTGTAACGTGGTTGCTGGCAAGTTGCCAATACTTTGTTGAATGGCAGGGTTGATTAATATTGCTGATGACTTCGTAAAAATCTTCTGTTCTAATATTTTCTTTTTTTTTGAAGGGTGAACAGTATGTCTCCGCATTATCAGGATATCGTCAAGCAACTTCATCTTTCTCTTTCACTGCCTGCGCCGAGGGAGATTGAGCAGGTCACCAGTTTTAAAATTGGTGACCATGCCTGTCATTTGACCGAGCATCCCGCAGGTTACATGTTGATGTTTTCGCCTCTGACCCCTGATGCCCATGCCTTGACTGAAGAGCAGAACATATTCAGTCAGGACCCGTGCAAGCCCGTTCTGGGGCTTGATCCTGTCAGTCGGGAGCGGGTGCTGTGGAGTCGTCAGCACTTGTTGCAGCTGGATCAGGACACTGCCCATCACCAACTGGAGCAACTGGTGCATGCTGCCGAGCAGTTAAGTCGACCGGCATGAGGGCTGGCAACTTCGGCGTCGACTAATTGAATGAGCGTGACAGTTTGTCCATGGCCACTGCGACTTCCTCGCAGTGGTCTTTTTTTTACTTTTGCGAGAGGCGTCGTGTGAGCGCTTTCAGATAGTGGCAGGGCGGCTGGACAGGGGAATCTACGGCTTGCCGGAGTCGATTTGGCTTCAGTGTAATCGTCTGATTCTCGAGGGATGTCATGCCTAACGTAGTGGATATTGTAAAACAACCGTTTTCAAAGTGGATAACTGAACCTTCACGCCCGCCGAGTGCCAGTGGTCCGGGAGGCACCCTTGTAGCGTCTATTTCGGGGGTGGCACCGCCCAGGATGGAAAGTGATGTTCTCGCCAACAAGTTGAAGAATCATCTTTGCTCGTTGTTCAAACCTTCATTGCCGGACACGCGTTCCCTCCACACCTTGTTTGAGTTTCAACAAAGTCGAATCGAGGCGGCAGTCCAAGCGTTCGTGGGCTTGAAAGAGGATCCCGGCGTGCTGTTGGATCTTTCTCGTCAATTGCAAGACTCACGCTTCAAGGGTGACAGGGCGGCGACCAAGGCGGAGCTGAGAGCGGCCCGGCATCTGGAAAAGGATTTGATCGGCCTGATTGCAAACCGGCTGCGAGAGCTGGGAATGGCCTCCAAAGATGCGATGCGCGAGGCGAAGACGGCGTTTCACAATGCTGATACGGAGGTGCTTAACGCCAGGGCCTGGAATACGGTCAAAACCGATTTTGAGTATAAGGAGAAACATTATGCCTGCACGATGGTGCCGGCGGCCCAAATGAAGCTGGGGAAAGAGGACATTTTTCCGGTTCCTTATCGTGAGCAGGGTGTTTGTTCATCTTCTACCCGTGAAATCGCGCACGTCCCCAATCTGTGGACATCGGAAATCCGGGCGTCGGGTCCGGGGGGGGCGGATAAGATTCTGTTCAAGGGGGTACGTCATGGCATCCTGTCGCCGTTCGGGCTGGAAAAGGGCAGCGTGGCCCGCCACGAGGGTTCGCTGAACCGGGCGCGCGAGGTGGTGACTGCGGCGCTGTTTGCTCAGCCTGAGCTTTTGGAGTCGGCATTGGATGGGGCGCGAGTCCCGCTACGGTTGGTGTCGACATCATTGGTGACAGGTGGGAAGTGGCGCGAGGGTGACATACTGGACGATCAAGTGCGGGCGTGGCGAGAGCTTTGCCTGGAGCGGCCTGTGGTTTTGTCGCTGAAGGGGCCTGATGGCGAACTCCGCGAAGTCAAAATCGATCTGGAGGTTGCAGCGTTCAATTTCGGCGTCAACGAGCTTTCGCTGAAGCTCAAGCTTGGGCAGGCCCAGTCGGATGCTTACAACGTAACCGCACTGCATCAACTCCTGGGAAATAATTTGAGTGTATCGGCCGAACCTGAAGGTTGGGTGAAGGACTATCTGGAGCGTACGCCGGCGCCTGAAAATAAACAGTTAGTGCTGGATCTGAGCCGACGGCTGAAGCAAATCTGGGCTGCCAAGGCGCATAACCACGACGGTGGCGATCCCTACAAGGGCGCGCTATGTGTGATGCTCCTCGCAAACGCAATTGACGTAACGCCTTGCTCCAATTGCAAGAGTGGCAAGGATAGGACCGGGATGCTGGACGCCGAGTTGAAGCGTGCAGTGGTGACTTTGCATGAAGGAAAAGGCTTGGGCGCTCTCGGTGGTCGGTTGGCTGAAGATGAGCAGCTCCTTCTGCAACAAACATTGCTTCACGGCGGCAACGAGGAGGTGCAGCGTAAGAACACGGGTGCCCCCGGCAATAAGGTAATGAGAACGCCGCCATTAGTAACGCTGTCGAGCTTCGAGCGAGTGGGGAATCAACACGTGTGCGACCAGACCCAGGGCTTGTCCCAAATGGTAGAGGCCTGAGATGTCAAGCTTGTTGTGCAGCCTGTTTGATGCCCTGGAATTGGAGCCGGACGCCGAAGAGCCAGCCCTGCGCGTAGATGATGACGTGATCGTGTACTTCGATGAGTCAGCGCAAGGGCTGGAGATGATTTGCCCATTGGGCGAGTTGCCTGCCACAACGGATCGTCTGCAGCAGGTATTGCGGATGAACTACATCGGTCCGGTGATTTTGGCGGCGGATTCGGACGCAGTGGTTTTGCTTGCCCTGATCCGCATGCCCAATGACAGCTCTGGCGCGGAGCTTTTGACTGCGCTGGAAAGCCTGATCCTGGCGGCTCGTGGAGTTCGGCGAGAACTCAACCTCGTACAGTGATTTGCCCGCCGGGAACATCCCGGCGGGAGGGACGATACAACGCGGCCTCTGTTTGATTGTTTTGTACAAGTTGTCGGATAAAAAAGTTACTACGTTGTTATCAATGCTCTCACATAAGAATAAGAGGCAAAGATGACGTCCCCAATAAGTCTTAACCGTGGTGTGGCCAAAGCACCGATTGCCGAGGTTCCTTTCCAAAGCAATCCGTGTGGCCGCGTAGCCGTCAACATCAAACAATGCAGCAACGTTCCGACGCAGTTGCCAAGACCTCAATCTCCCTGCGAAGACGCTAGCCCCTTCAAGCGCGTCGGGGCTTTCAGGGAAAAGGGACGACGCAACATCGACTCGTCCCTGACCAAGGTGCAGACCAGGATGGGGCACCCGCGTGGCGACGGGATGGTTGTGCAGCCCGAGTTGGGCAAATCTTCCTCGACGCCCGCACGTTCCATTCATGCCTTGACTGAGCTTAACCGAAGCCGCCTCGATGCCGCGGCGCTGGCGCTCAGGTCTCTAGGCCGAGAGGCGACTGTACTCGAACATCTTTTTAATCAGCTGGAAGCCTCGCGCCCCAGCGGCGATAGAGAGGCGACCAAAGCCGAGCTGAAAGCGACCAAGCGTCTGAATGACGTAGTGATCGATCTCGTCGCAAGCCAGCTGCAGCGGCCGGGAGTTTCTTCCAGAGCGGCGAGGCGCGAGGCGCTGGTGGCTTTTCGCAGCGCAAGGCAAACACTTCTTAACGAGAAGGTATGGAACAAGGTACATACCGGTTTCGAGCACGGGGGGCGGCATTATGCATGCACGATGGTGCCCGCGGCGCAAATGAAGCTGGGAAACAAGGATGTCTTTGCTGTTTCTTACCTCGATCATGGGGTTTGTTCGTCATCCATCCGGCAGATCACCCACGCCACCAATTTGTGGACCTCGGAAATCCGCGCGCAGGAGCCGGACGGTCGAGACCTGATTCTGTTCAAGGGGGTGCGTCACGGCACTCTGTCGCCTTATGGATTGGAGGAGGCGAGCGAGCGGCGACACTTGGGCGCAGCTAACCGGGCGCGCGAGGTGGTGACGGCAGCGCTGTTCGCGCGCCCGGAACTGTTGAGTCAGGCGCTGGCAGGACATGAGGTCACGCTACGGCTGGTGTCAACATCGCTGTTGACCGGCGGACTGGGTGGGGAGGGCGAAATGTTGCGCGATCAAATGCTTGCATGGCGGGAGCTTTGTCAGTCGCGGCCGTTGGTATTGTCGCTGATGGGGGGGGATGGTGAGCGGCATGCTGTGCGCATCAACCTTGATGTCGCGGCATTCAACTTCGGTGTCAATGAGTTTGCGCTCAACCTTCATTTTGGACACGCCCAGGCTGACGGTTACAACGCCACCGCCTTGCGCCAGCTTCTGGGGGATGATCTGAGAGTACGCGCCAAGCCAGGTGGCTGGGTAGGAGAATACCTTGGGCGTGTCCCCGCGCCGGCGAATGCCGATCGAGTGAGGTTGTTGAGCCACCAGTTGAAGGAGATCTGGGCTTCCCGGGCCCATCACCAGGACGCTGGCGAACCCTACAAAGCCGCGCAGCGCGCGGCGATGCTGGCGTTCGAAATTGGCGCGGTGCCATGCTGGAACTGCAAGAGCGGCAAGGATAGAACGGGAATGCTGGACGTTGAGATCAAGCGCGAAGCGGCGGTCTGGCATCAAGGCTACGGGCCGAGTGCGCCTGGCAGTCGACTCACAACGGATCATCAGCAGTTGCTGCACAAGGTCATACTCAACGGCGGGAACAAGGAGTTGCAGGAATACAACACCTGGGCTGCGGGCAATAAAGTAATGAAAAAAGTGCCTGGCGTTGGTCTGTCGTACGACGAGCGTGTGGGAAATCGTTTTATCTGGAATGTGGCCCAGGGGTTGTCTCCATGGGTTTGAGATGGCTGGGGCAACACTGGATGTCGGACCCGAAATTTCCTGGTTTAGCTATGACTGATTCGGAGCTTGACTGACAGGCAGGTCACAGTAAACGCGTTGTTCGTTGCCAGTTTGGTTGGTTTTTGCAAGTGGCCTGGATAGGGAGTACCTACTCTGTAGATAACGCGTTAACAAAAAAATAAGAGGCGCAAATGTCATCTCATGTCAATGCAAACTATCGTGTTGCTCCCCCCATTAACATCGGGGGGGGGGGCGTCAACAAACCGACTTCGCGAATTGCAGCCAACCTCAAATATGGAGGTAATGTTTCAACACCGCTATCAAGCTCCCGGCTTCAGCATGAAAGTGATAGTCCGTTCAAGCGCGCGGGGGCTTTTCGGAGTCGGACGCGGGCTAACTTTGGTAGCCCCTCGGGCGGTGTTATCGCTGGAAAGGTCAAATGTTGCCGAAATATTCAGGCGGCTCCATCCAGTTCGGAGCGTAAACATAGAAACGCAATGTTAGGTGCGATTAAAGAACTGCTGGGATGGAAATCCGGTAAAGCCCCCAGCAAAGATATGATGTTTGAAAATTATGTTGTCGCCCTGCCCAAGCCGCTAACCGAAGTCAGAAGACAGGAAATAAAGCAAGCGGTGAGCAATGAGGTGAAAAAGTTTGATTTTGACGGACAAGTTAGGGGGGATGAGAAATTCAGGGATCAGGCGTTTAAATCTGAGCGTGCAGCGATTTTTAGTCGAGCGCTAGACCGTGTCGGTAACGAATGTAACATCCGCAAGCTCGAACCTCATATCAGGCAAGAGTGCTTTATGGAGCTTGGCAAGATAGCTCAAGACTTTGGTATGGAGGGGAAAGAAAAAAACGGCGTGTTTACTCCTGATGGTATCGGTGCCAACGCCTTTATCGCGGCGATTATGATTCCGGTGCTTAATAGATTCAAACTTGAATTCATGGACAACAGTCTGCGAAGCGAAATGAGTCAGCATGCTGAAATGCTGGTGAGTCAGCAGCTACGCGATCTGGCTTTGGAGTATGGGATGCCCGATCCGCAAGAGCTTGCTCGGCAGCTGTTGCACGCAGAGATCTTAAGGTTTCCTGATTACGATTGAAGTAGTGATCGATAGTGTGCTCGGCAATGCTTGGAGATTGCTTATGAACTTGAATAGAGCAGCAATTAGTAGGAAATAACAAAGCGTGGAGTTTATCATTATTGTCGGATGATAGACGATCTGCTCAACATCGCAAAATAGCTGGTTTCGTGCGGTTTCGACGCGTTAACTTGCTAGCCTTTAATGTTGCTTAGACAGCAGCTCATTGTTACTTATTTTTAAGAGATATCGTCATGGGCAAACTTACTGCAGCCACCAATGCTGGCGCCAATCCTGTGCGCGGCACAACCTCTTCGGGGCACGCCAAGCGTGCTGCCGGTAACTTGTTGCAATGCGCTTGCAATTCTTCGAGTGTGTGTTCCTGTTCCCTTGTGGAGCATGATCAAGCCGCTTACTGCTCTAAAAATTTAGCGAAGGTGTTGGTGGCATATGAGCAAAAACATCCGGGCCGTTTGAAAAAAGATTTGGAAAAGCAGACGGGGTTGCAGGAGTTCTTGGCGTTTAATGAATCTGAGCCTGTTTTAAATGAGCAGCTCACCGACGCGCAGGCGAATCAGCTGGTGAAGGTGCTTAAACAGTCCAAGCATGGTCTCTTGAAGAACGTTAAGCTGGGTTCTCCTAGTCATCTGCGCAAGGATCTAAAGGCCGCTTGGGCTGAAACTCTGAGCGAGAGTAAGTTACAACAGATACATTCCATGACGAGTGGCGATCCTGATGGCATACAACATGGGATTCGGGGCGAGGGGGTGAAATCAGATGCTTTGCGTAGTCCTGCAGGCTCCACGAAAGTAACACAGGCTGGTTCCAGCTCGAATAAGAATGATGAGCTGGCTGCTGCTCGTGCGCAAGAGATCGGGCTCTCGAAAGTTGAGATCGATGTTGCGGACGCAGGACCTTCTCTGGTCCGGCGAGACGAGCAAGTCACAAAACCGATTGATGTTAAATCCGGTCCGTACAATCCATTTGAGGAGGGGGCTGATGAGGAACTTCTAGATTCCAATCAGTCTAAAGATGTTAAATCCGATCCGTTAAATCCATTTGACGAGGGGGCTGATGAGGAATTTCGAGATTCCAATCCGTTTAAAGATGTTAAGTCCGATCCGTTAAATCCATTTGACGAGGGGGCTGATGAGGGGGCTGCTGATTCCAGTCCGTTTAAAGTGGCATACGTTGAGCAAAAAACGCCTGACGACAATGCCGATATCACCGAATCATCCCACGTGCAGGCACCTTTGCAATCATCAGAATCGAACTCGACAGATGACACATACATATCTGAGGTGTTTCTCGGGATGCTCAATCAGTACCTGAGAACCGATAATGGGCGTACTTTCGGAGCATTTAATAAAGCGCACCATACTAAAATGGCGCGTGATATACGAAAAAATCCGGAAACCATTGGTAAATATATTGTTCTGGATAAACCAGGTGAAGAGTGTACTGTACGTTGGAATGGTAAGCCTGCAAACAAGGAAGCTGTACAGGGTATGCTGGATGCTTTCAAAAAAGAACATAGCGGAAAGAGTAGTTTTTTTGAGCTGATTACAAAATTCAATTTTGTCGATGTTGGCTACCAGCTGATTGACACTGCAACTCATGTAAAAATCATAAGCCATGCAGCCGAGCCGAATCTGCATAGGCCCGGCAAAAGTGCGGTAGTGGAAATGAAGCACGCTGTAATGAGCGAGGTGCTATCACACCTGAGTGACTCGAGTCGGCGTGATAAGCCTTTGCCTGACAGTGTTCTATCACGATTAATCGCCCATTACGGTAAAGTTGAGCAGACTCAGACTGAAACGCAGCAATCAGCGGAGAAACTTGCGGAAAAAAACGAGCTCTCTCTTAATGATCAGGGATTTGTGCAGCACATCCAACGCGTTTTCCATCAGGTAAAGACAGAGAACCGGATTAAGGGCTTTAACGCCAAAGTCGAAGACCTGACTAAACAGATCGAAGAAGAGACTGTAAAGGTTTTGAAGGACGTTGTTGAGAAGCACAACGCAGGGAAAGTTGATCAGCGGACCGTGGGAAAAATCGAAGATGCTCTGGGTAAGGCGAGCAAGGAGTATGCTGATAAAATGCTTGGGAAAAATATCTACCCAGCACAGTTAAGCGCAGTTTCTCCGATTCGTGAGCAGATTAAAAAAGAAGTAAACAGCAATCATAAGTTGGTGCTGCAAAGCGTTGTCACCAATTATGAAAAAGCATATATGGAAAATCTGATCGACGCAGGGGAGTCCTTTTCTGCTACCAAATACCTGGTTGGCAAAAGTCATGCGAAAGCGACGGGCAACATTATCGAAATTAACAAGAATTTATGTCGCCTGCCTGAGCAAGCTGAAACTTTTCATGGTAGGAGTTTACAGGCGCTGACTGAGTTGTCCGGCGATGAAACCCTAAAGACGAGCCCTGACGATAAGTTTCAGGTGTTGCAGCAAAAGCTGGTCGACACCTTGAGAACGAAAGTGTTGGCCAATAGTTCCGCTGCGCTCCTCAAGTATGATGGGGAAATACAAAGTATAAAGTGGGACCACTTCGGAAAAGTCAGTGCCGAACTGGAATGCACCAAAAAGCTTGCTACTCTTTCTCAAGAGTTAGAGAAAAATGTCAAAGAGTTACGCGCCCAGAGCTTCCCGGGCACATTTAAGATTGAGCAAAATGACGTTGAGCTTGCAGTGCAAAAGGTGACCAAACCACTGTTGGTAAAGATTCAAGAACACTTGCCGGAAGTTAAGAGTATAGGAAAAACGTTGCAGTCAGCTTTCGCGCGTGCTTTCAAACCAACTCCGGCGAGAGTGTTGGGCAGCATTCCCTTGGTGGGTGGGTTGACGTTTGCGCTGGCGGCATTGCCAAAACCGATCGCGATTCCATTGGGTATTACCGCAGCCGTTTTCTTTCCGCTGTCCTTGTTGGGTTGGGTGGGATGGAATATATACAAGCGCTTCGATCAGCGAAGTGACCTGCAGCAGCTAAGAGCTCAGATTGAGGGGAACCTCCGTGATATAGGAAAATCTGAAGTCTAAAGCGTTTGTGGTTTTTCTCTTCCAGGTGGGGTTCGCGGTAAGGACCCTGCCAGCCAATCGTGGCACGTGCTTTGTGTGGTAAAAGAAAGAGCCGGAGAGGCAGCGGATATGTAAGTAAGGGGTCATGAATTGAAAGTTGGTTTGCGTGCGGTATTTCAGCGAGCAGAAGAAAGGGAAAACATCGAAAAAAGGGTGATTCTGTCAATTAACTTGGTGTGCGCCTGCAACCCTCCGTTGTCTGCTGATAACCTCGAAGTAAGGCCCGGGTTGATGCGTTTGTACAGGGGGCGCTCTTTGAATCGACACGTATTATTGTCGGGTCGAAGCTTGGGAAGTCTGGAATTAAAACGCCTTCAGCAAGCAAATGACGCCTCGGCTAGGCAATTAGCGGTTTTCGACCCTGATGATTTCTCAATCGATGAATATCCCGTTGTTACGCCTGCTCCAATTGATACACAGGTCAAGGTGGTTATCCCATGGGGAGGAGTATCCGAATGTATGACCAGAAGATTGCTTAACAGATTGCTAAAGTACGCAAGACGGAAGAAGTCCAGGGCATGGGAAGAGTTACTTTAGTCGCAACGCTGAGGTTATTGTCGGCGGGTTAGATATTCACTGTCGTGGAGTGCACAGGTATCTTGTTGAAAGCGCGCTGTTTGCGCTTTGGTGCTGCAAGGGGCGAAATCGTAGACGTTTCTCTCTTATCGTCAGCCCCAAGCCTTGATTCCGAAGAAATATTGTCTTGCGGGATCGATTCGCCGTTTTCAAAATCAACGGAGACTGAAGTCAGCTATAAAGCGAGCCTACTTCAAGCCATCCTTCAGCGGAGCTGGGCAGCCTAGGCTCTGTACGAAATCAGCCGAAACTAAACGTCAGGACTCAGTAGAGTCCGCGTCCATCAAAGGTAGGAGCTCACGATGGCCAAACGGTACGCGCAGCTTGGGATCTGGTTGCAGACATCTTCAGTGAAACCCGCCGCTACGGACGCCCACGGGCTGCCGATGGTTGCTGGCCGACAAGGGCTATGACGCCGAGGCCCTGCGCTGCTACTGTGATCGTTACCGGATGCAGCCGGTCATCTCCGCGGCATGAAACGCAAGCCAAAGCCGGGCTTGCCACGACTGTTTGATCGTCCCAAGTACCGGCAGCGCAACATCATCGAGTGCATGTTCGGGTGGCTGAAGGAAAGTCGCCGCATCGTGACGCGCGTCGACCAACTCGTTAAAAGTTTTGCGGCGATGGTCTCACTGGCTTGTGCCATGCGGTGTTTGCGACATTATTTTTCGGACAGAGCCTAATAATCGGCGTTTTTTGAAAGCCACGCCTACTCGATATTTTTAGGATGCAAGATCCTGTTACGGCGTTTCCTTGATGCTGGGTCTATCCAGATTTTTTTGGACATGACTAAATTTTTCAAGTCTGCAATGCATTCCTCGATCAATTCAAGTGACGGGTCTCGAACTGATTGCATGACTTGCCATGAGTTTTTGTCGTTTCGCCCAGCTCACTCCATGACGGTCCGATAAATCTGTCGGAAAATGATTAAGCCGAAATAATACGATAGGCGCCGAAGTTTAACTATTTCAACTGACCATGAGGAATATGGTTGTGCCAAATGGAATCATCCCCTCCAATGCAGTATCACTCAATAATTACCTCCCGGCGACGAATGTCGATCTAACTGCCGCTCGTTTGGATAAGCATACCGAAGGGAAGCATGTAATGGTGTTCAGCGGCTTTTCCGCACTTGAATACAAGTCCCCTGAACTTTTAAATTCAAAGCTTAATCAGATCCTGGATGCCGCTGAAAATAAATATGGCGTTAACGGTCTGTTAGTGGTGGCTGGCGCGACAACTGACGGGATTGGCGCTGTGTATAAAATTGCTCAAGAAAGAGGTATTGCAACGCTGGGTATTGTATCTGAAAGGGCCGATAATGGCGCCGCGTCCATTTCTCCCCACTGCCAGGAAGTCGTTTTTGTACCAGACCCTAAAGGAAGCTGGAAAGTACTTGATGCAGCGGGAGCATCGTACATGACGCATGTTGCAAGAAAAGATGGCGTTTTCCATGCATTGGGCGGTGGCCAAGTCACTTTAAGTGAGCTGCGTGAGGCGCAAGAGCTCGGTATCCCAACTTTTGTAATGTCCGAATTTGAGCCCGATGAGCAACGCTTGGCTGTGCGGCGGCAAACAGAGCCTGATGTGGACCTGACACCGCTAAAAACAGCGTGGCAGGAAGCGCTGTCTGACAAATGCACACTCAAATTTCAGCTCCGTCGAGGAGAGGACACTGAACGCCTTGCCAAAATAGCAGTCGCCAACGAGCACTTGCGAGACATGGCGGTCGGAGAAAGAGTAAGTAAAGTGAGCTTTCATGGGAAAGTAACAATCAGTGATACGTTTGGTGGAGACTTTAGAGAATCTCGGAAGCCAGCAGAGGAAGAAAAAATTAGTCCTATAGAGATAGCTTATCGCAAATACATAGATAAAGAAGCCAAAAAACATGAATACGTAGATAAAGAAGCCGAAAAACATCATTTTACTTTTGCAGAGGGACATACCGATTGGAAGGTTCATTCACGCTTCGATCTAGAGCTTGCTAAGGCAAGCCGTCTAGCCGACGAGGAAAAATAGTGTCGGGTGTCGAGATCATTTCACCAGGCTGATGGTTTCACTGTCTTGGCATTCCGGGCCGTTCCCCTGATACCGCTTGTGCCGGGGGGATAGCTGATTGCCGAGTCGCCACCTGTCGCCATGCGACAGCTTGTTGATCTGGATGACACTGGGCACGCTGGTCGTCATTCCACGCTACCGGGCCCTGGCTGGGCTCGGCATTGGCTCCGATATGCGGCTTCATGTCAAAAAAGTATTGGTTGTCTTTCTAGTTTTTATGTATCTGCGGATCACACTTTCCTTCTCGGTCGTTGATTGAAGTCGTTATCTGGTAAGGGGCCGGCGAATACACCTTCCGAGCCAGGTCGATGAGGGCGATTGTGTCCGCGTATTTTTAAGCAGACTGAATCGCCCCGGATTCTCTAGACACCTTGCAAGCTCATTGCGTAACGCTTTTCAAACTCTACCGGTGACAGCTGATTGTTGAAACTATGACGGCGTTTTGCGTTGTAGAACATCTCGATGTAGTCGAACACATCGCTACGAGCATCTTGCCGCGTGGTGTAGATTCTCCGCTTGATACGCTCCCGCTTTAGAAGCTGGAAAAAGCTCTCGGCTACGGCGTTGTCATGACAGTTGCCTCGGCGACTCATGCTGGCAACCAAATTATTCGCCTTCAAA
>NZ_OBDX01000019.1:0-145442 GCF_900215185.1 Pseudomonas sp. LAMO17WK12:I10
ATTCTACAGCAGCCTCTGCATCTGTCAAGCGGTTATTTTAAGAAGTTTTCAAAGTTTCCTTTGCAACTTCAACCACTTGCGCCTCCGATCTCTCGTCAGCGGGAGGCGAATTCTACAGCGTTACACGCTGCTGTCAACACCTCTTTTTCTCCGCTTTCGACCGAGAAGATCGAATCGTTAATTCGGCGAAAACTGACTGCCGAACCAACTCCTTCGGGCTTCGATGAACTGAAGCGTGACCGCTGTCGAAAACCGTGTAACTCGTTGAATCTCAAGGAGTTTTCCGTTTCGACTGCGCCGGAAGTGGGGCGAATTATAGACTTCCAGAATCTGCCGTCAACCCCTAATTTGCTTTTACTATGAATAAACCTGAAAACACCCCAAAAGGGGTGTTTTCAGGCCTCTTATATAGAAGGGATCATATGCTCTCTATATAGAAGAGCGCATTCACACCACGCCCGAGGCTCGCAAGGCATCCACGGACTCAAGCTCAAGCCCCAGCACTCGCTGCAGAACCTGGGCGGTATGCTCTCCTAATAGAGGAGGCGCATGACGGTACTCGACCGGCGTCTCGGAGAGCCGGATCGGACTCGCCACCTGAGGCACCAACCCCGCCAACGCGTGAGGCAGCTCGATCGCCAACCCGCGCGCTTTGACCTGCGGGTCCTCGAACATCTGCGCCAAGTCGTTAATAGGGCCGCAAGGCACTCCTGCCTGCTCCAACTGGGCAACCCAATCAGCGGTGGTCTTGAACACCGTGGCCTGACGGATCAATGGAATCAACACCGCCCGATTGGCAACCCGCAGCTTATTAGTCGCAAAGCGCGGATCGTCCGCCCACTGCGGCTGGCCTGCCACCTCGGCAAACTTGCGGAACTGCCCGTCATTCCCCACGGTAAGGATGAAATCGCCATCCGCCGTGGGAAAGTCCTGATAAGGCACGATATTCGGGTGAGCATTACCCAAGCGCTTGGGAGCCACTCCGGTGGTCAGGTAGTTCATCGCCTGGTTGGCCAGGCACGCAACCTGTACATCCAGCAACGCCATATCAATGTGCTGCCCACCACCGTCATGCTGCCGGTGCGCCAATGCGGCAAGAATCGCCACAGTCGAGTACAACCCCGTCAGGATATCCGTCAATGCCACGCCGACTTTCACCGGCCCGGCGCCCTCATCACCCTCGGGACGCCCGGTCAGGCTCATCAGCCCACCCAGCCCCTGAATCATGAAGTCGTAGCCGGCACGCTTGGCATAAGGCCCGGTCTGGCCGAAGCCGGTAATGGAGCAATAGATCAGGTTAGGGTTGAGCGCCTTCAGCGACTGATAGTCCAACCCATAGGCCGCCAGACCGCCAACCTTGAAGTTCTCGATCAGAATGTCGGACTTGGCCGCCAACTCGCGCACCAGGCGCTGACCTTCCGGCCGAGTGAAGTCGATAGTCACCGATTGCTTGTTGCGGTTGGCCGACAGGTAATAGGCAGCCTCCGTAGTGTTCTCGCCATAGGCGTCCTTGAGGAAAGGCGGTCCCCAGGCGCGCGTATCGTCACCGTTACCCGGACGCTCGACCTTGATCACCTCGGCCCCCAGGTCCGCCAGGATCTGACCGGCCCAAGGCCCGGCTAGCACTCGCGACAAGTCCAGCACCCGCAAATGAGATAACGCGCCCATGGTCGTTCTCCTATCAGTAGAACGCCTGGATGCCGGTCTGCGCGCGCCCCAGGATCAGCGCATGAACGTCATGGGTCCCTTCGTAGGTGTTCACCACTTCCAGGTTGACCAGGTGACGGGCGATGCCGAACTCGTCGGAGATGCCGTTACCGCCCAGCATGTCGCGGGCCATGCGAGCGATGTCCAACGACTTGCCGCAGGAGTTGCGCTTCATGATCGAGGTGATTTCCACCGCCGCCGTACCTTCATCCTTCATCCGCCCCAGACGCAGGCAGCCTTGAAGGGCGAGAGTGATCTCGGTCTGCATGTCCGCCAGTTTTTTCTGGATCAGTTGGGTAGCCGCCAGCGGGCGACCGAATTGCTGACGGTCCAACGTGTATTGGCGAGCGGTGTGCCAGCAGAATTCGGCCGCACCCAGGGCGCCCCAGGAAATACCGTAGCGGGCAGAGTTCAGACAGGTGAACGGACCTTTCAGACCCCGTACATCCGGGAAGATGTTCTCTTCCGGCACAAAGACGTTGTCCATGACGATTTCGCCGGTGATGGAAGCGCGCAGGCCGACCTTACCGTGAATCGCTGGAGCACTCAGACCTTTCCAACCTTTCTCCAGTACGAAGCCGCGGATATCCCCAGCATCGTCCTTGGCCCAGACCACGAACACGTCAGCAATCGGGCTGTTGGTGATCCACATCTTGCTGCCAGTCAGGCTGTAACCGCCATCGACCTTACGGGCACGAGAAATCATCGCGCCCGGGTCGGAGCCATGGTTAGGCTCGGTCAGACCAAAGCAGCCGATCCACTCGCCGGAGGCCAGCTTTGGCAAATACTTCTGCTTCTGGGCTTCGGTACCAAATTCATTGATCGGCACCATCACCAGGGAGGACTGCACGCTCATCATCGAGCGGTAGCCGGAGTCAACACGCTCCACTTCGCGGGCAATCAGGCCGTAGCAGACATAATTCAGACCGCTGCCGCCGTACTGTTCGGGAATGGTGGCCCCCAGCAGGCCAACTTCGCCCATTTCGCGGAAGATCGCCGGGTCGGTCTTTTCATGACGGAAAGCTTCGAGCACACGCGGCGCCAGCTTGCCTTGAGCGAATTGCTCGGCACTGTCGCGCACCATGCGCTCCTCTTCAGTGAGCTGTTGATCCAGCAGAAGGGGATCGATCCAGTTGAAGCTTGCTTTACCGCCCATGAGTGAGTCCTCGTGAAGTAGGTCAACGTTCGTGGACTGATCCTAGGCCGGCTTTGCGGGCGCGGCAAACGAGGATTTCGCATACTGTTGTGCTAATTTCTCACTCCGTAACAGCCGAAAGCGGCTTTTAGCGATTCCATTAGTGAGATTGCCGTACATGCGCAGAAAGATCCCCAGCACTGCCGCCCTCATCAGCTTCGAAGCCGCCGCACGTCACGAGAGCTTTACCAAGGCGGCGCAGGAGCTTTCGCTGACACAAGGTGCAATTTGCCGACAGATCGCCAGCCTGGAAGAGTTTCTCGGGGTCGAGCTGTTCCGCCGGTCCCGACGCGGCGTCAAGCTGACCGAAGCCGGGCTCTCCTACAGCCGCCGCGTGGCGACTCAACTGGACGCGGTGGAACGCGACACGCTGTCCGTCATGGGCCAGCAGGGCGCCAACGTCATCGAACTGGCGGTGGTCCCGACCTTTGGCACCCAATGGCTGCTGCCCCGACTCAAGGATTTTCAGCAGCGACACCCGGAAGTCACGGTCAACCTGACCAACCGCACCCGGCCTTTCCTGTTCGCCGATACCGACTTCGACGCCGCGATTTACTTTGGCGATGCCGACTGGTCGGGCACCCAATCCCATCGCCTGATGGGAGAAAACCCGATGCCGGTATGCAGCCCCGCAACCCTGGGCAACCGCACCCGGCTAAGCGCCGAAGAAATCGCCGAGTTGCCGCTGCTGCAACAGACCACGCGCCCCTATGCCTGGCGGCAATGGTTCAACTCACAGCACCTGAATATCCCGCGAGACATGACAGGCCCGCGTTACGAACTATTCTCCATGCTGGCGCAGGCCGCCATGCACGACATGGGCATCGCCCTGATCCCGCCATTCCTTATTCAACGGGAGCTGAGGGAAAAGCGCCTGGTGATCGCCAACCCCGAAGCACTAGCAAGCATCAAGGCGTATTACCTGATGATTCCCGAGCGCAAGGTGGAATCAGCGTCTTTACGGGCTTTTCGCGATTGGCTGGTGGAGCAGGCACAAAGCTACAGCCTTGAGAAATAGCGGGGCAGGGCGACAAGCTGACTTAGTAGTCAGAAAAACCAAAACACTACAGATATAACTAAATGTCGCATTTAGGCAGACTGTATCGATAAGCGGAACAACCGTCCTATAAGCGCCTAACCACGTGGCTTGTAGGGCTTTTTGAGGGTCATAAACGCTCATTCACGCGAGCAATATGAAAATTGTTTTATTTTCCGTCGAAATCCTTACAGGTCACGGCTTACAAGGGATTGGCCCAGACCCTTGCGACATTCGGTCACAGGGTGACTTGTAGTTAATTTTCCGTCACCCCTCATAATCCCTTGAAGGGCGTAATGTTCGCCTGCAAAATGCCGCGCCCCGCCTTGATTCTGGCGGGATCGTGCTGATCGGCCGCCCCAGCTGCACCATCCGTAGTGCGCTGGCCTTCTAGAAAAGATCGAAAGCAATAAGATCAAGCAGGAGATTTGACGTGCACATTGGTGTTCCTCTCGAGACCCAAACGGGTGAAACACGGGTTGCTGCAACCCCGGAAACCATCAAGAAACTGATCGGCCAGGGTCATAAAGTCACTGTGCAGAGCGGCGCCGGCATCAACGCCAGCGTTGTCGACAGTGCCTATGAAGCGGCAGGTGCAACCATTGGCAGCGCCAACGATGCATTCGGCGCGGAGCTGATTCTCAAGGTCGTGGCTCCCAGCGACAGCGAACTGGCCCTGATCAAGAGCGGCACCGTCCTGGTGGGCATGCTCAATCCGTTCAGCAATGAAACCATTGCCAAGATGGCCGAGCGCGGCATCACCGCCTTCGCCCTGGAAGCAGCGCCGCGTACCTCGCGGGCTCAGAGCCTGGATGTGCTGTCCTCGCAAGCCAACATCGCCGGTTACAAAGCGGTGCTGCTGGCTGCCCACTATTACCCGCGCTTCATGCCGATGCTGATGACCGCCGCGGGCACCGTGAAAGCCGCTCGCGTGCTGATTCTCGGTGCCGGTGTTGCCGGCCTGCAGGCCATCGCCACCGCCAAGCGCCTGGGCGCCGTGATCGAGGCCTCGGACGTACGTCCGGCGGTCAAGGAACAGATCGAATCCCTGGGGGCCAAGTTCGTCGACGTGCCTTACGAGACCGATGAGGAGCGTGAATGCGCCGTCGGTGTCGGTGGCTACGCACGTCCGATGCCTGCCAGCTGGATGCAACGCCAGGCCCAGGCCGTGCACGAACGCGCCAAGCAGGCGGACATCGTGATCACCACCGCCCTGATTCCAGGCCGCAAGGCGCCAGTACTGCTGAGCGCCGAAACCGTGGCCCAGATGAAGCCGGGATCGGTGGTCGTCGACCTCGCCGCGGCCCAGGGCGGCAACTGCCCGCTGACCGTGGCGGATCAGGTGGTCGTCGAGAATGGCGTGACCATCGTCGGCCCAACCAACCTGGCCGGCGCTGTCGCTGCCGACGCCTCGGCGCTGTACGCCCGCAACCTGCTGGACTTCCTGAAGCTCGTCTTCACCAAAGAAGGTCAGTTCGAGGTCAACCTAGAAGACGACATCGTCGCCGCGTGCCTGATGTGCCGCGACGGCCAAGTCATCCGTAAAAACGCCTAAGCAGGGATTCAGACGATGGAAGAGCTTATCTCCCCCGGTATCTACAACCTGATCATCTTCGTGCTGGCGATTTATGTCGGTTATCACGTGGTCTGGAACGTTACACCCGCACTGCACACGCCGCTGATGGCGGTGACCAACGCCATTTCGGCGATCGTGATCGTCGGCGCCATGCTGGCCGCCGCCCTGACCGTGACACCGCTGGGCAAGACCATGGGCACGCTGGCCGTGGCCCTGGCCGCGGTCAACGTGTTCGGCGGCTTCCTGGTAACCCGCCGCATGCTTGAGATGTTCAAGAAAAAAGCCCCGAAAGCCGTAAAAGAAGAGGCGCCCAAGTAATGAGCATGAATCTGGTAACGACGCTCTACCTGATCGCGTCGATCTGCTTTATCCAGGCCCTCAAAGGTCTGTCGCACCCAACCTCCTCGCGTCGCGGCAACCTGTTCGGCATGCTCGGCATGGCCCTGGCGATCGTCACCACCGTCGGCCTGGTGTTCAAGCTCGGCTCGGAACTGGCAACTGTTGGCATCGGCTACGTGATCGTCGGCCTGCTAATCGGCGGCACCGCCGGTTCGATCATGGCCAAGCGCGTGGAAATGACCAAGATGCCGGAGCTGGTGGCCTTCATGCACAGCATGATCGGTCTGGCGGCGGTGTTCATTGCCATTGCCGCCGTGGTGGAGCCGCAGTCCCTGGGCATCGTCAAGCAGCTGGGTGATGCGATTCCGGCCGGTAACCGCCTGGAGCTGTTCCTCGGCGCGGCCATCGGTGCCATTACCTTCTCCGGTTCGGTGATCGCCTTCGGCAAGCTGTCGGGCAAGTACAAGTTCCGCCTGTTCCAGGGCGCACCGGTACAGTTCGGCGGCCAACACAAGCTGAACCTGGTTCTCGGCCTGGCGACCCTGGGCCTGGGCGTGACCTTCATGCTCACCGGCAACCTCGGCGCCTTCGCCCTGATGCTGGTCCTGGCCTTCGTGATGGGCGTGCTGATCATCATCCCGATCGGCGGCGCCGACATGCCGGTGGTGGTGTCGATGCTCAACAGCTACTCGGGCTGGGCGGCGGCGGGGATCGGCTTCTCGCTGAACAACTCGATGCTGATCATCGCCGGCTCCCTGGTGGGTTCGTCCGGTGCGATCCTGTCGTACATCATGTGCAAGGCGATGAACCGTTCGTTCTTCAACGTACTGCTTGGCGGCTTCGGCAACACTGCCGACGCCGGCGGCCCGGCAGGCGCGCAAGAGGCCCGTCCGGTGAAGTCCGGCTCGGCCGACGACGCCACCTTCCTGCTGACCAACGCCGACACCGTGATCATCGTTCCGGGTTACGGCCTGGCGGTCGCCCGGGCACAGCACGCGCTGAAAGAGCTGACCGAGAAGCTGACTCACCGCGGCGTGACCGTGAAGTACGCGATCCACCCGGTAGCAGGACGCATGCCCGGCCACATGAACGTGCTGCTGGCCGAGGCCGAAGTGCCGTACGACCAGGTGTTCGAGATGGAAGACATCAACTCCGAGTTCGGCCAGGCCGACGTGGTGCTGGTGCTCGGCGCCAACGACGTGGTCAACCCGGCGGCGAAGAACGATCCGAAATCGCCGATCGCCGGCATGCCGATTCTCGAGGCGTTCAAGGCCAAGACCATCATCGTCAACAAGCGTTCGATGGCCAGCGGCTATGCCGGTCTGGACAACGAACTGTTCTACCTAGACAAGACCATGATGGTGTTCGGTGACGCCAAGAAAGTCATCGAAGACATGGTCAAAGCCGTCGAGTAAAACCTGCTCCAGCGCAACACCCAAGACCTCAGCCTTTAGTAGGCTGGGGTTTTTTATTTCCCGCACAAACCCGACAAAAGGCTCTAAATCGCGGCCTTTCATTCGACCTTGGTAGCGGGACGAATTTTTTTGAAATCACTAGACTGCGCATCTTGCTTCCGCTGCCCGAGATAACAATCCATGTACCGTGATCGTATCCGCTTGCCTTCGTTGTTGGATAAGGTGATGAGCGCCGCCGACGCCGCCGCTCTGATTCAGGACGGCATGACCGTCGGCATGAGCGGTTTCACCCGCGCCGGCGAAGCCAAGGCCGTGCCCCATGCATTGGCCGAGCGCGCCAAGGTAACCCCACTGAAAATCAGCCTGATGACCGGCGCCAGCCTGGGCAATGACCTCGACAAGCAACTCACCGAGGCCGGTGTCCTGGCCCGACGCATGCCGTTCCAGGTCGACAGCACCCTGCGCAAGGCGATCAATGCCGGCGAGGTGATGTTCATCGACCAGCACCTGTCGGAAACCGTGGAACAGCTGCGCAACCAGCAGCTCAAGCTGCCGGACATCGCCGTCATCGAAGCCGTGGCGATCACCGAGCAGGGGCATATCGTGCCGACCACCTCGGTGGGCAACTCCGCCAGTTTCGCAATCTTCGCCAAGCACGTGATCGTCGAGATCAACCTGGCGCACAACCCGAACCTGGAAGGCCTGCACGACATCTATATCCCGACCTACCGGCCGACCCGCACGCCTATCCCGCTGGTGAAGGTCGACGACCGGATCGGCAGCACCGCCATCCCGATCCCGGCGGAGAAGATCGTCGCGATCGTCATCACCAACCAGGCGGACTCGCCATCCACCGTCTCGACCCCTGACAGCGAAACCCAGGGCATCGCCAATCACCTGATCAACTTCTTCAAGCAGGAAGTGGACGCTGGCCGCATGAGCAACAAGCTCGGCCCGCTGCAAGCAGGCATCGGCAACATTGCCAACGCGGTGATGTGCGGCCTGATCGAATCGCCGTTCGAAGACCTGACCATGTACTCCGAAGTGCTGCAGGACTCGACTTTCGACCTGATCGACGCCGGCAAGCTGAGCTTCGCCTCAGGCAGTTCGATCACCCTGTCGAGCCGCCGCAACGCCGATGTGTTCGGCAACCTGGAACGTTACAAGGACAAGCTGGTACTGCGCCCGCAGGAGATCTCCAACCACCCGGAAGTGGTGCGTCGCCTGGGCATCATCGGCATCAACACCGCCCTGGAGTTCGACATCTACGGCAACGTCAACTCCACCCACGTCTGCGGCACGCGGATGATGAACGGCATCGGTGGTTCGGGTGACTTCGCGCGCAACGCGCACCTGGCGATCTTCGTCACCAAGTCCATTGCCAAGGGCGGGGCGATTTCCAGCGTGGTGCCGATGGTCAGTCACGTCGACCACACCGAGCACGACGTCGACATCCTGGTGACCGAGATCGGCCTGGCCGACTTGCGTGGTCTGGCACCACGGGAGCGGGCACGGGTAATCATCGACAACTGTGTACATCCGGACTATCGCCAGGCGCTGAATGACTACTTCACCGCCGCCTGCGCCCTGGGCGGTCACACGCCACACGTCCTGCGCGATGCCCTGCGCTGGCACATGAACCTGGAAGAAACCGGGCGCATGCTCGCTGTGTGATGGGTACAGTCGATGGGTGACGCAAGTCCAGTTGTGTCAGCCCATCGACAATCCTTAAACACCTGTCAAAAACTGTACTGCTGTACCGGTATTTTACCCCCTCAAAATCCTATCTTTTTCAAGAAAACCCCTTGAGACGCACCTAAATGGTGCCGACAGGTACAGTTGCATCATTTCCGAACAGTACAGCACCTATAAACAGTTAACTGGTCCCTCACAATACAGATGAACTGTATCTACAGAGACTAGCGCGAGAGGAGGATCATGGGCACCAGTTAAACCACTACCTAATCCCGCCACAAGCGGAAGGATGCACATCATGGAACGTACACTCAGTTCCGAACTGTTCTTCGAAGACAAAGCTGCAAAAACCCAGGCTTCCATGCCTCTGCGCGTTCTCGCCAACCTGATGCTGTGGCAGCGCCGCATCTCCAGCCGCCATCAACTGGCTCGCCTGGATTCGCGTCTGCTGGCTGACGCAGGTATCAGCGAAGCTCAACGCTATGAAGAGCTGAGCAAGCCGTTCTGGCGCTAAGTTAGCGTCGCTGGCTCTGACCCATCGGGTCCACCGCCAGCACCCCGAATTGAAAAAACAAAACCCGTCGCGGGCAACCGCGACGGGTTTTGTCGTTTAAGGCCTGGCAATGCCGGAAGCCGCCGGTACAGAAAGGGTATGGCTCGACAGATACAGTTTAAATATAAACCAAACTGAACCAGTACAATTTTATACTGGTGTATCTGTATGCATGCCTGCGTGAATAGCAACATGGTGTCCCAAGTCCCTGACTTCGGCCTGCCGAAAGGACCGCACCATGAACCACATACCAGGACGTATTGCACCTCTCAGCTTTTCCCATCCTCAGATAAGCGTGTGGAAACGCTTGTACCGCGCCTTGTGCCAGATGCAGCAGAACGCCCGAACACGCCGCGTGCTGGCAGGGCTCAACGATCAGCAATTGTCCGATGTCGGCATCAGCCACAGCGACCGCATGGCCGAACTGGACAAACCCTTCTGGCGCTAGTTCGCACCAGGACAGCAGAAGAGGGCTATTCGAACAGATGGGGGTGGGCCTAATATCCGGTAGCGTGTAGCGATTTTCCTGAAGGGGCGTCTGATTCATTTGCCCCACAGTGACTACCCGGTGCCCACTCAGCACCACCCTATCTGTTATCAAGGAGTTTTACCTATGTCCCGTCTTCGCCTGCTCAGCGCTGCTGCCTTGCTGGCCTTGGCCTCCAACGCCCACGCCTCCAGCTTTATCGTCACCACCGATGCGGTAGTCGGCGCACTCAAGGCCACTTCCGATGCGACTTCCGACGTCACATCCTCGTTCCGTGACAACAAAATCGTGCGCGCCGCTCGTGACGACGCCGCCAGTTTTGTCGCTACCGAAGGCGCCATTCGCGGTGTGAAGCTGGAAAGCGCGTTTGACCACATCCGCCAGCAGTTGCCACAACTGAGCGCTACTGACGCCCAGCTCGCTCAGGCCATCCTGACGATCTGACCTCCGCTCCGGTGACGGGTGCGCCAACGCACCCGAAACCCTGGACGCTGGCTCTCGCCCAGGCATTGCGCTAGCCTTGCCGCTGGTTTTTCAGCTGTCGAGACTCATGCGTTTTTTCAGATCCCTGCTTACCGTCCCTTCGTTGATTGTCCTGTGTTGGACTGGCTCGGCCGCTGCTTTCGACCTGAGCACACAAGGCCTGGTCATCACTGGCTACGCCACCAGCAAGGTGACCTCCGCGCCTTTCGACAACAAACGCGTACTGGCTGCCCAGGATGATGCCGCGGCGTTCATTGCCACTGACGGCCACCTGCGCGGAGCCCGGCTGGAATCAGCCCTGAAATACCTGCGTAAAACCCAGCCACAACTTCATGTCGGCGACCTTGAACTGGCGCAGGCAATTCTCGTCCAATAACTATCCCTGTCATCCCGGAGTCGTTCCATGCGTAGCCCGCTGATTGCTGCCACCCTTGGCCTGTTGCTGTTGGCTGATGTGGCCCAGGCGCAAACCCTGGTAGCCACCAGTAACATCATCGTTCGAGCCTTTGGTCGTACCATCGATTTCACCTCGGACACCACCACCTCCATCCGCGACTCGAAAATCGTACGTGCCGCCCATGACGACGCCGCCAGCTTCGTCGCCAGCGACGGCGATATTCGTGGCGCCCAACTGGAAGCCGCCTTCGATACCTTGCGTAACCGCGTGCCGCAAGCCCGCGACGCCAGTGATCAGGTGCTCGCCGAAGCCATCCTCGCACTGTGAGGCCGCTCGCCGCCTGGCTGCTGGGCGCAGCGCTGTTACTCCTGGGCAACAGCGCCCAGGCCAGCCTGCAACTGCGGCTCAAGACCGAAGGCTTGAGCCCGGAGCAGCAGCACGCCAGCCAGGCACTGCTGGATGAAGCGATGCAAGCGCTGCCGCCGCGCTTCATCGAACAACTGGACCGTCGCATCGATGTCGGCTGGACCGACGACATGCCTCACAACGCCTACGGCCAGGCATCGCTGGTCGACGAACTCGACCTGAATCGCAAACTGCTGGCCAGCCTCACCGACGGCAGCGCGGCCACCCAGAAAACCCATCGCCCCCATGGCACCGTGCGCCGGGAAATGCTCGCCACCGTGCTGCATGAACTCACCCATATTTATGACCGTTCGCGCCTGTGGTCGGGTGCCGAACGCACGCTGATCCAGCGCTGCAGCCGCCAGAACAGCGCCTCGGGCCTGATCGGGCTGCCGGACCAGTGCCGCGGCCAGACCGCGCGCCGCTTCACCCTCAGCGACGACCCGCGCCTGCTCGACCTCGCCGGCTGGCCGCAATACGTCGGCCGCCGCGGCGAACGCGAGCAGTACAACCGCCAGGTCGCCCGCAGCCCGGATATCTACGAAACGACCAACCCCAAAGAGTTCGTCGCGGTGAACATGGAGTACTTCCTCCTGGACCCGAGCTACGCCTGCCGCCGACCGGCGCTGTACCGTTATTACCAGGAACACTTCGGCTGGGCGCCGAAGGCCAAGGACACCTGCGCCCAGTCCTTCGCCTTCCTCAATGCCGGCAACGACTTCGCCAAGCAGCCGCTGGGCAAGGTCGACCCGGAGCGGGTCTATGCCGTGGATTACCTGCTGGCCGAGGCCAACCAGAACTGGGTCAGCCGCTGGGGGCACAGCATGTTGCGCCTGGTCATCTGCGCGCCTGGCCGGCCACGCGGGCCGGATTGCCGGCTGGACCTCGAGCAGCACCTGGTGCTGTCCTACCGCGCCTTTGTCGGTGACGTGCAATTGTCGAGCTGGGACGGCCTGGTCGGCAAATACCCATCCCGCCTGTTTATCCTGCCATTGGCCCAGGTCATCGATGAATACACCAAGACCGAGCTGCGCAGCCTGGCTTCGGTGCCGCTGAACCTGTCGCGTAACGAGATCGAAGAAGTGGTCGAGCGTGCCGCCGAGATGCACTGGAGCTACGACGGCAACTATTACTTCCTGTCCAACAACTGCGCCGTGGAAAGCCTGAAGCTGCTGCGCAGCGGCAGCAACAATGCCCAGCTCACCGGGCTCGACAGCATCATGCCCAACGGCCTGCTGGAGGTGCTCAAGGGCCGCGGTCTGGCCGACACCAGCGTACTGGACGATCCTCGCGAAGCCTTGCGCCTGGGGTATCGCTTCGACTCCTTCCGCGACCGCTACCAGGCGATGTTCGAGGTGTTGAAAAAGCACCTGCCGATCAAACAGAACAGCGTGGAAGACTGGCTGTCCCTGAGTGCTGCGGAGCGTCGCCAGTGGTTCGACCAGGCGGACCTGCGCACCAGCGCTGCCTTGCTGCTGCTCGAACAGGCGAGCTTCCGGCGCCAGCTACTGCTGGCCCAGGATGAGGTCAAGCAGCGTTATCTGGGGGCTCGCGAGCTGCAGAACGGCGGCATGGACAAGGCCAACAAGACCCTGCAGGAAATCCTCGCCAACAGTGGCTTCCTCAGTCGCCCGGCCGAATTGCTCGGTAGCAGCGGTTATGGCTTGCCGCAGCCGAGCGAATGGCAACGCCTGGAAGCGGAAAGCAGCCTGCGCCAGAAACAGCTGCAGGCCCTGACCGGCGATCTGGACAAGGAAGTGCGTGCGTTGCTGGAGCCGAGCCGCGCAGCCGAAATCGCCGCCAACGAGGCCAACCTGAAACAGCTCGGCGAACATCTGCGGGCCTTGCACAAGGCGGCGGGCGGGCTGGAACTGCCCTGATCCCGCATCGCGGGCCAGCTTCCTTCATCGCTGGCCCGCGAAGCGATCCCACAACCTTACAACGTCTCCTCGGCCTCTCCCGGCAACTGCTCATCCAGGTGCAGCCAGGGCAAACGGCTGTCGGTCCAGATATGCCGCTCGGCCGGCGCCAGCTCCGGATGGTCCAGGGTAGCGATGGTCACATCGATGCTGTCCGGGCTCAATTGGGTGATCAGCGCCAGATGCGCGCCGCAGTTCGGGCAGAAATACCGCGCACAACCGGGCGAAGAGTCGTAGCGGGCCGGCGTCCCGGCCAGCCATTGGAAAGCCTGGCGGGGCTGGGTGATCCAGGTAGTCACCAGGCCGCCGCTGACCCGTCGGCAGATCGAACAATGGCAATGGGCGATATCGCGCAGCGGCCCGCTGAACTGATAACGCAGCTGGCCGCAATGGCAACCGCCGGTGTGCAACAGGCTCATACGAGGACCTCCCAGCGACTGTTCCGGAAAACTCGGCCAACGGGCCGATCTGGTTGTTTTTTGACCGCACGTCGGCTCGCGACGCATCCACTCATTGCTTTCTACAACGAAAGGTAGCTGAAAGCTTCCGCGATTAGGATCGCCTCCACTGCCGGCAACAGACCGGTTGGCCAATGGGCGTTTTGCGCCTCCAGGCCCAATTAACAACAACAATGGTGATTCTGATGTCCGTTCGTACCCGCCTTTTCATCCCGCTTCCTCCAGCCTGTCCCGCGCTTCCCGTTCTGCGCTGACCCCATCCGGTTCGCCATTCCCTAGCCGCGCTACGCCTGGAGTATTCCTATGCTGACTTTCCTTGGCTTCGCCATGGTCATCACCTTCATGTTCCTGATCATGACCAAGCGCCTGTCCGCGCTGATCGCGCTGATCATCGTTCCTATCCTGTTCGCGCTGTTCGGCGGCTTCGCCCCGAAGATCGGCCCGATGATGCTCGAAGGCATCACCAAGCTGGCACCGACCGGCGTGATGCTGATGTTCGCCATCCTGTATTTCGCCCTGATGATCGACTCCGGCCTGTTCGACCCGGCCGTGCGCAAGATCCTCAAGCTGGTCAAGGGTGATCCGCTCAAAGTCTCGGTCGGTACCGCCGTGCTTGCGCTGGTAGTGTCCCTGGACGGCGACGGCGCCACCACCTACATGATCTGCGTGGCGGCCATGCTGCCGCTGTACAGCCGCATCGGCATGAGCCCGCGGATCATGGCCGGCCTGATCATCCTGGCCGGCGGTGTGATGAACATGACCCCCTGGGGTGGCCCGACTGCCCGTGCCGCCAGCGCGCTGCATGTCGACCCGTCGGACATCTTCGTGCCGATGATCCCGGCGATGCTGGCCGGCGTGGTAGCAATCCTGGCGATCGCCTACATGTACGGCAAGCGTGAACGGGCGCGCCTGGGCGAACTGCACCTGCAGGGCGACGAGATCGACCACAGCGAAATCAGCGTTTCGCAGTTCCCGGACGCTCGTCGTCCAAAGCTGATCTGGTTCAACGGCGCCCTGACTTTCGCCCTGATGTGCGCACTGATCGCCGGCCTGTTGCCGCTGCCTGTGCTGTTCATGGTGGCCTTCAGTATCGCGATGATCGTCAACTACCCGTGCCTGCAACAGCAGAAGGATCGCGTCGCGGCCCATGCCGGCAGCGTGCTGGCGGTGGTCGGGCTGATCTTCGCCGCCGGCATCTTCACCGGCATCCTGTCCGGCACCGGCATGGTCGATGCCATGTCCAAGAGCCTGCTGGCGGTGATTCCGGATGCACTGGGCCCGTACCTGGCGGTGATCACCGCGCTGGTGAGCATGCCGTTCACCTTCTTCATGTCCAACGACGCCTTCTATTACGGTGTGTTGCCAGTCCTCGCCGAGGCCGCCAGTCACTACGGCATCACCGCGGTGGAAATGGCACGCGCCTCGATCGTCGGCCAACCCGTCCACTTGCTGAGCCCACTGGTACCCTCCACCTACCTGCTGGTAGCCCTGGCCGGTATCGAATTCGGCGATCACCAGCGCTTCACCCTCAAGTGGGCAGTGCTGGTTTGCCTGTGCATAATGTTCGCCGCCTTGCTGATGGGGATTTTTCCGCTGTTCAGCACTCTATAAAAAGCAATTGACTCACCGCGCCGGCCGCTAGACTTCGTTCTCGGAAATCTCGACTGGCGCGGTACAACACTCGCTCAAAGGAATACACATGGAATGGCTGACCAACCCGGAAATCTGGGTTGCCTTCTTTACCCTGACCGCCCTGGAAATCGTCCTGGGTATCGATAACATCATCATGATCTCGATCCTGGTCAGCCGCATGCCCAAGCACATGCAGGCACGGACCCGGATCTTCGGTCTGGCGCTGGCCATGATCACGCGGATCCTCCTGCTGCTGTCGATCACCTGGGTCATGCGCCTGACCGCCGACCTGTTCGTGGTCTTCGGCCAGGGTATTTCCGGGCGTGACCTGATCCTGTTCTTCGGTGGCCTGTTCCTGCTCTGGAAGAGCTCCCAGGAGATGTACCACGCCCTGGAAGGCGAGGACGAAACCGCGGAAGAGCCAAGCGGCAAGGGCGGCAACTTCCTCTACACCATCATCCAGATCGCGATCATCGACATCGTGTTCTCCCTGGACTCGGTGATCACCGCCGTCGGCATGGTCTCCCATGTACCGGTCATGGTCGCGGCGATCATCGTCGCGGTGCTGGTGATGATGCTGGCTTCGGGCACCATCAGCGAGTTCATCGACAAGCACCCGTCGCTGAAGATGCTGGCGCTGTCGTTCCTGCTGGTGGTCGGTACCGTACTGATCGCCGAGGCGTTCGAAGTGCACGTGCCAAAAGGCTACGTCTACTTCGCCATGGCCTTCTCGCTGGCGGTGGAGGCGATCAACATCAAGATGCGCACCGCCATCGCGAAAAAGAAAAAGCAGCAGGACCCGGTGAAACTGCGCAAGGACATCCCCGGTCAATAACCCGAGAGCGCAGCAGGAAAAGGGGCTTTCGAGCCCCTTTTTCACGCCTGCAGAAAGTCGTTTTCTTTATGACAGTTTTGTTTCAATCGCCGCATCAGCTATGCGATGCTGGCGCACAGACCGTTAGCCAACTACAGCTTAAGTACAGAACGTAGAACAACGCGCGGCACCGTTAACTTGCCCCTCTGGGGCGCTATTCACCACAGGGGGCCGTTATGCTCACCCTGCTCAATTTGCTGTCCGCCGTGGCCTTGCTGATCTGGGGCACGCATATCGTCCGCACCGGCATCCTGCGGGTCTATGGCTCGAACCTGCGCCACCTCATCGGCCAGAACATGGCCAAGCGCCCACTGGCTTTCATCGCCGGGATCCTGGTCACCGCCATGGTCCAGAGCAGCAACGCCACGGCGATGCTGGTCACCTCGTTCGTCGGCCAGGGGCTGATGGCCCTGACACCCGCCCTGGCGACCATGCTCGGCGCCGACGTCGGCACCGCGCTGATGGCCCGGGTACTGACCTTCGACCTGTCCTGGCTGTCGCCGCTGCTGATCTTTCTCGGGGTGATCTTCTTTCTGTCGCGCAAACAGACCCGCGCCGGCCAGCTCGGGCGGGTAGGAATCGGCCTGGGGCTGATCATCCTGGCCCTGCAACTGATCGTCGAGGCCGCCGCGCCCATCACCCACGCCCAGGGCGTGAAAGTCCTGTTCGCCTCACTGACCGGCGACATCCTGCTCGACGCCTTGATGGGCGCGTTGTTCGCCATGATTTCCTACTCCAGCCTCGCGGCCGTGCTGCTCACCGCGACCCTGGCCGGGGCCGGCGTGATCAGCCTGCCGGTGGCCATCGGCCTGGTGATCGGCGCCAACATCGGCAGCGGGGTGCTGGCCTTTCTCAGCACCAACATGCAGAACGCCGCCGGCCGCCAGGTGGCGCTGGGCAGCCTGCTGTACAAGCTGATCGGCCTGGTGCTGATCATTCCGGTGCTCGACCCGCTCGCCCACTGGATGGACAGCCTGGACTTCAGCCCGCAAGAAGTGGTGATCGGTTTCCACCTGCTCTACAACACCCTGCGTTGCCTGGTGCTACTGCCGACGGTCGGGCCGATGGCCAAGGTCTGCATCTGGTTGCTGCCGGAACGCCCGGAAACCAATGGCCGGGCCAAGCCTCGCCACCTCGACCCGACTGCCCTGGCCACCCCCAGCCTGGCCCTGGCCAACGCGGCACGGGAAACCCTGCGCATCGGTGACCTGGTCGAAACCATGCTCGAAGCCGTGCGTGATGTGCTGCACGGCAAGCAGACCGCGGTCACCCAGGAAATGCGCAACCTCAACGACGATGTCGAAGTGCTCTATAACGCGATCAAACTCTACCTGGCGCAGATGCCCCGGGAAGACCTGGGCGAACAGGACAGTCGGCGCTGGGCCGAGATCATCGAACTGGCGATCAACCTGAAACTGGCCAGCGACCTGATCGAACGCATGCTGCGCAAGGTCCAGCAGCAGAAGACCGCGCAGCGTCGCTCCTTTTCCGAAGTCGGCCTGGAAGAACTGGCCGGCCTGCATGAACAGCTGATCGCCAACCTGCGCCTGGGGCTTTCGGTGTTTCTCAGCGCCGATCCGGAAAGCGCCCGCCAGCTGCTGCGGGAAAAACGCCGCTTTCGCGCTCAGGAACGTCGCCTGGCCCATGCCCATGTCAGCCGTCTGCAACGTAAAATCGTCCAGAGCATCGAGACCAGCTCGCTGCACCTGGAACTGATCGCCGATATGAAGCGCTTGAATTCGCTGTTCTGCGGCAGCGCCTACGTGGTGCTGGGTTCCTCCGAAACCGGCGCGCTCGCCGTGGACGATATGGCTGACATCACCCATTCACCCTGAACGTCCAGAGTTACTCGAAGTCTGTTGAACTTACGCCCGTCGTAAGGAAGCCCGTTATGCGTTGCCTGTTATTCGCCTGTCTGCTGCTCGGATCAGCCCATTCGTTTGCCCTGGATCGCTTCCAGGTCGAAGGCTACATGCTGCCCAACGGCCTGCAGTTGCTGCTCAAGCCGGGCAACGTGCGCGGCCACGTGGCGATTCGCCTGGTGGTCGGGGTAGGGCTGGACGACTTCGGCTGCGCCGACAAGGAACTGCCGCATGTGCTCGAACACCTGCTGTTCAGCGGCATCGACGCCAGCGGCGAAGGCGGGCTGGAGGAACGCATGCAAGCCCTGGGCGGCGAGTGGAACGCCTACACCGGCAATGCCGACACCACGTTCGTCATCGAGGCCCCGGCGAAAAACCAGCGCAAGGTGCTGGACCTGCTGCTGGCCCTCTTGACCCGTACCGAACTCGACGACAACGCATTGCAAACGGCGAAACGGGTGGTCGAGCGCGAGGACGGCGGGCATTACTCGCACCTGCAACGCTGGCTGGACCGCCAGGACCTGGGCCATTCCGCCAGCAATCAGCTGGCGGTGGAGCTGGGCCTGAAGTGCGCCGAACGGGCCGAGGTCGATCAACTGACCCTGGAACAGCTGGAGCAGCTGCGCAAGAACTGGTACGCGCCGAACAACATGACCCTGATCGTCGTCGGCGACCTTGACCGCCTGTTGCCGGCCTACCTGGAACGCAGCTACGGGGCGCTGGAACCGGTGGAGCCCAGCGAGCACCAGGGCCTGCCGGACATTCAACAAACGGCCGCCGCCGAGCGCAGCCTGATCCACGGCTGGGTCGGCGACAGCGCCAAGCTGCACTGGCTGTTCCCCGAGCCGATCCTCGACCGGCAGCACGATGAAACCTTCGATCTGCTCAAGGATTACCTGGACTGGGCGCTGTACCAGAAGCTGCGCCTGCAGCATGAGCTGTCCTACGGGCCGAACAGCGAACGCGAGGTGTTCGGCGGCGTCGGCTTTCTCAGCCTGAATGCCGACCTGGAGCGCGCGGACGTCCCCGAGGCCCGGCAAGCGATCGACGAGCTCAAGGCGCAGCTGCTCAAGGACGGCCTGGAGCCGGCCACCTTCGCCCGTCTGCAACAGGCCGCCATTGCTCGCCAGGCCTGGGCGGTACAGGGCAATAGCGCCCTGGCGGACTACTACTGGGGCGCCTTGAGCGACTACGCGGACGGGCGTTTCAGCGACCCGGCCAAGCGCCTGCAAGCCGTCAGCCTGAAGCAGGCCAACCAGGCCATGCGCCAACTGCTGGAACAGCCCGGCTACCTGCGGATCGAAAAACCGCTGCTGAGCTATACGGCCCTGAGCGGGCTGATCGGCGCACTGCTATTGATTGTTTTTGCTCTGTTCGGCTGGCGGGCTTATCGCAAACGAATCCGTGCCTGATGCGTCTTTTGTCATGCTAAACCGTTATTCTGTCGGGGATTTTTCTAGTGTGATCGCCGAATGCCAAACCTGACTCATTACATGCAGCGCATCCTGGAACTGATGAAGCGCTACCCAGGGGTCATTGCGCTCGGCGGTTTCATTTCCGGTGTCGGCAGTTTCATCCTGGTGGACCGCCAACAGGGTCTGGCCACCTGGATCGCCGTGATCATGCTGGTGAGCTGGATCTGGCTGATGCTGGAAAACAGCCTGACCCAGTTGTTCACCAGGATCTTCAAGCGGGAAATCCCCCAGCCGCTGCTGCGTTACGCAACGCAGATGATTCACCAGGAAAGCCTGTTTTTCGTCCTGCCGTTCTTCTTCATCACCACCGCCTGGAACAGCGGGCAACTGGTATTCACCGGCCTGCTGGGCGCCTCGGCGCTGGTCTCGATCATCGACCCGCTGTACTACAAATGGCTGGCCCCACGCCGCTGGCTGTTCCTCGCCCTGCACACCCTGACGCTGTTCGCCGCATTGCTGACCGCGCTGCCGATCATCCTGCACCTGACCACCGCGCAGAGCTTCAAGCTGGCCCTGGGCATCGCCATGCTGTTGTCGTTCCCCAGTCTTGCGTCGATCTTCCCGATCCGCAACCTGCGCGGCGCGCTGATGCTGCTGGGCATGACCCTGGCCATCGGCGGCACTGGCTGGCTGCTGCGCTCCTGGGTTCCGCCGGCGACCTTGTGGATAACCGAGGAAGCCATCAGCACCCAGTTGCAGGACCGCACCCCCGGCGCCAGCCTCAAAGAGGTCAGCGCCGCCGACGTGCGCAGCGCCGGGCTGTATGCCTACACCGCGATCAATGCGCCGCGCGGGCTGGACGAGCGCATTTATCACGTCTGGCAATTCAACGGTAAAGAGGTCGACCGGGTGGCCCTGGACATCCACGGCGGACGCAAGGAGGGCTACCGCGCCTGGTCGCACAAGCAGAACTTCCCCGGCGATCCGACCGGCAGCTGGCAGATCCGGGTGCTGACCGAAGACGGGCAGGTGATCGGCGTGCTGCGCTTCAAGATCACCGGCACCAACGGGCAAGACTCAGCACCTTAGTACAAGGCAAAGTCGTCTCGATCGTGGTATTACGTAGCACTGCGTAAAAACCATGCAAGCACGGAGCTTATGACTCAGAGCACGACGGCCGGCAGTGCCCAACTGGATACGTCGAGTTCCCCCTCGCGGTTGCGAGTCGCGGGGGACTGGACGCTCGTCCATTACACCGAGCTCAAGCACCTCTGCGAAAAGCTCACCGGACAGTACGACAGCAGCACCCACATCGACCTCAACGGCCTCGGCGCCCTGGATACCGCGGGCGCCTCGCTGTTGGTCGAGCTGCTGGGCTCCGAGCGCCTCGGCCAGTCCACCGAACACCCCGATTGCACCTTGTCTTCAGCCGACCGCGCGCTGCTGCAGACCGTCTACTGCTCGCTGGCCGACTTCTGCGTGCCGCTCAAGGAGCCGGAAATATCGGTCGGCATCCAGTTGCTGACCCGGATCGGCAAGGCGGTCGACGCCATCTGGCAGGACACCCTGAAGCTGCTGGGTTTCGTCGGCCTGATCCTCGAAACCCTGGCCCGCGGCCTGCTGCGCCCCAAGCGCTGGCGCATCACGCCGATGGTCGCGCATATCGAGCAGACCGGCCTCGACGCCGCGCCCATCGTCGCCTTGCTGACCTTTCTGGTGGGCGCCGTGGTGGCCTTCCTCGGCGCCACGGTGCTGCAGAGTTTTGGCGCCAGCATCTTTACCGTGGACCTGGTGGCGTTCTCCTTCCTGCGGGAGTTCGGTGTGCTGCTCACCGCGATCCTCATGGCCGGGCGAACCGCCAGCGCCTTCACCGCGCAGATCGGCTCGATGAAGGCCAACGAGGAAATCGACGCCATCCGCACCCTGGGCCTGGACCCGATGGAGCTGCTGGTGCTGCCCCGGGTCCTGGCGCTGCTGGTGGCGCTGCCGATGCTGACCTTCCTGGCGATGCTCTCGGGGATTGTCGGTGGCGGGGTGGTCTGTGCGCTGTCGCTGGATATCTCGCCGGCGATGTTCCTTGCCTTGCTGCAATCGGACATCGGCGTGCAGCACTTCCTGGTGGGCATGGTCAAGGCGCCGATCTTCGCCTTCCTGATCGCCGCCATCGGCTGCCTGGAAGGTTTCAAGGTCAGCGGCAGCGCCGAGTCCGTAGGCGCCCACACTACGTCCAGCGTGGTGCAATCGATCTTCGTGGTGATCGTCCTCGATGCCGTCGCCGCGCTGTTCTTCATGGAGATGGGCTGGTGAACCGTTCAACCCGTCCGCCCGCCGAGGCGGTGATCGAAGTCCGTGGCCTGTGCAATCGCTTCGGCCCGCAGAGCGTGCACGAAAACCTCGACCTGGACCTGTACAAGGGCGAGATCCTCGCGGTGGTCGGCGGCTCGGGCAGCGGCAAGTCGGTGCTGCTGCGCAGCATCATCGGCCTGCGCCAGCCCAGCGAAGGTTCGGTGCGGGTCTTCGGCCAGAACCTGCCGAGCCTGGCGGAACATGAGCGCTCGCTGATCGAACGGCGCTTCGGCGTACTGTTCCAGAAGGGCGCGCTGTTCTCGTCGCTGACCGTGACCGAAAACGTTGCCCTGCCGCTGATCGAGCATGCCGGCCTGAGCCGCGCCGACGCCGAGCACCTGGCGGCGGTGAAACTGGCGCTGGCCGGGTTGCCGCTGTCGGCGGCCGACAAATACCCGGCCTCGCTGTCCGGCGGCATGATCAAGCGTGCCGCCCTGGCCCGGGCGCTGGCCCTGGACCCGGACATCCTGTTTCTCGACGAACCCACCGCCGGCCTCGACCCGATCGGCGCCGCGGCTTTCGACCAATTGATCCTGACCCTGCGTGACGCCCTGGGCCTGAGCGTGTTCCTGGTCACCCACGACCTGGACACGCTGTACACCATCACCGACCGGGTGGCGGTGCTGGCACAGAAAAAGGTGCTGGTGGCGGATGCCATCGACCAGGTCGCCGAGACCGACGACGCCTGGATTCACGAGTACTTCCATGGCCCTCGCGGCCGCGCGGCGTATCAGGCCGCTACACAGCTCAACGAGGTATGACATGGAAACCCGAGCCCATCATGTACTGATCGGCCTGTTCACCGTGATTGTGGTGGTCGGCGCCCTGCTGTTCGGCCTGTGGCTGGCCAAGTCCAGCGTCGACACGGAGTTCAAGGACTACGAGATCGTGTTCAACGAGGCCGTCAGCGGCCTGTCCAAAGGCAGCGCCGTGCAGTACAGCGGGATCAAGGTCGGCGATGTGGTCAGCCTGCGCCTGGACCCGAACGACCCGCGCCGGGTCCTGGCGCGGATCCGCCTGAGTGGCGAAACCCCGATCAAGGAAGACACCCAGGCCAAGCTGACCCTGACCGGCATCACCGGGACCTCGATCATCCAGCTCAGTGGCGGTACTCCACAAAGCCAGCCGCTTCTGGGCAAGGACGGCAAACTGCCGGTGATCGTCGCGTCGCCATCGCCGATCGCCCGCCTGCTGAACAACAGCGAAGACCTGATGACCAGCGTCAATCTGCTGCTGCACAACGCCAACAGCATGTTCTCGCCAGAGAACGTCGAGCGCATCGGCAACACCCTCGAACACCTGGAGCAGACCACCGGAGCCATCGCCGAACAGCGCGGCGACGTGCGCCTGGCCATGCAGCAACTGGCGTCCATCGGCAAGCAGGCCAGCGCCACCCTGGAACAGACCACCGCGCTGATGCGCAACGCCAACGGCCTGCTCAACGAGCAGGGCAAGCAGATATTCGGCAGCGCCGGGCTGGCCATGCAATCGCTGGAACAGAGCAGCGCCACCCTCAACAAACTGCTGACCGACAACCAGGACTCGCTGAACAACGGCATCCAGGGCCTCAATGGCCTGGCGCCGGCCGTGCGCGAACTGCGCGATACCCTGAGCTCGCTGCGGGCCATTTCGCGTCGCCTGGAAGCCAACCCCAGCGGCTACCTGCTGGGCAGTGACAAGAACAAGGAGTTCACGCCATGAAGCGTGCCTATCGCCCATTCGGCCGGCTGGCCCTGGCCGCCGGATTCGCCTTGAGCGGCGCCTGCTCGATCCTGCCCCAGGCCGACCCGGTGGATATCTATCGCCTGCCCACGGCCCAGAGCGCCACAGCCCGGCCTCAAGGCCACGCGCAGCCCTGGTCCCTGCGCCTGACCAAACCCCTGGCGAGCGACGCCTTGAACAGCGCGAGAATCGCTGTGATCCCCCAAGGCGATGTGATCAGCAGCTACAAGGACGCGCGCTGGAGCGATCCGGCGCCGGTGCTGCTGCGCAATCGGCTGCTGGATGGGTTCCTCGCCGATGGCCGGGTGCAGTTGCTGGGCACCGACGACAGCGATGTGCAGACCGATCTCGAACTGGGCGGCAACCTGCAGGCATTCCAAAGCGAATACCAGGGCAAGGCGGTGGCGGTGGTGATCCGCCTGGATGCGCGCCTGGTGCGCGGCTACGACCAGAAGATCCTGGCCAGCCAGCGCTTCGAAGTGCGCCAGCCGCTGAACGATACCAAGGTGCCGGCGGTGGTCGCCGGGTTTGGCCAGGCCGGGGACGCCTTGAACCGGCAGGTGGTGGAGTGGACGGTGAAGCAGGGCAGTCAGCTGGTCAGGCACTGATGGCCTCACGCGGGCAAGCCTCGCGCCTACAGGATGGTCCTGGTAGGCGCGAGGCTTGCCCGCGAATCGTTCCGAGCCTTAACCGAAGAACCAGTAGCACACCGTAATCGCCGCCACCACGCCGGCCAGCTCGGCCAGCAGGGCGCAGCCGACGGCATGGCGCGCCCGCTGGATGCCGACCGAGCCGAAGTACACCGCCAGCACATAGAAAGTGGTCTCGGTACTGCCCTGGATCGTCGCCGCGGCCAACGCCGGGAAACTGTCCACGCCCTGGGTCTGCATGGTTTCGATCAACATGGCCCGCGCGGCGCTGCCGGAGAAGGGCTTGACCAGGGCCGTCGGCAAGGCATCGACGAAGCGTGTGTCCCAGCCAGCCCATTCCACCAGATGACGGATACCGTCCAGGCCGAAGTCCAGAGCCCCGGAGGCGCGCAGCACGCCCACCGCGCAGAGCATGGCCACCAGATACGGCAGCAGGTTCTTGGCGACGTCGAAACCTTCCTTGGCGCCCTCGACGAAGGCCTCGTAGACCTTGACCTTGCGCAGCGCGCCAATCACCAGGAACAACATGATCAGGCCGAACAGGGTCAGGTTGCCCAGGATCGACGACAGCGACGCCAGCGCGGAGGCCGACAGCGTGGCGAGCAAGGCCATGAAGCCACCCAGGGCCAGGGCGCCGGGAATCAGGTAGGCCAGCACCACCGGGTCCCACAGGCGCAAGCGCTGCATCACCGCGACCGACAGCAGACCGACCAGGGTCGAGGCGCTGGTGGCCAGCAGGATTGGCAGGAACACCAGGGTCGGGTCGGTGGCGCCTTGCTGGGCGCGGTACATGAAGATGGTCACCGGCAGCAGGGTCAGGGACGAAGCGTTCAGCACCAGGAACAGGATCTGCGCGTTGCTCGCCGTGGTCGCGCTGGGGTTGAGGTCCTGCAGGGCGCGCATGGCCTTGAGGCCGATCGGCGTGGCGGCGTTGTCCAGCCCCAGGCCATTGGCCGCAAAGTTCAGGGTAATCAGGCCGATGGCCGGGTGCCCTGGCGGCACGTCCGGCATCAGGCGGGTGAACAGCGGGCCCAGGGCCTTGGCCAGCCAGTCGACGATCCCGGCCTTTTCGGCGATCCGCAAAAAGCCCAGCCACAGGGTCAGGGTGCCGAACAGCAGCACCATCACTTCCACCGACAGCTTGGCCATGGCGAAGATGCTTTCCACCATCGCCGCGAAGATCCCGGCGTTACCGCCGACCAGCCACTGCGCCAGCGCTGAAACGGCCGCCACGATGAAGAAGCCAAGCCACAGGCCATTGAGCATCAGTTATTCCCCCAGAAGATGCGGCGAATGATAGCGGTGCAGACAGAAACGACAAACCCCGGATTGACCGGGGTTTGTCGATGATGACAGCTACAGCTGTCAGCCTTTGGTGACTTCACCGGCCGGCAGCGGCTCCTTGCTGCGCCAGTGCGGCAGGGAATTCCAGTAGCGCTGACCCTTGGCGTCGTCGTACATGCCTTCCCAACGCGCAATGACCAGGACCGCCAGGGCGTTGCCGATCACGTTCAGCGCGGTACGGGCCATGTCCATGATGCGGTCGACACCGGCGATGAAGGCCAGGCCTTCCAGCGGAATGCCCACGCTGCCCAGGGTCGCCAGCAGCACCACGAAGGACACGCCCGGTACGCCGGCGATACCTTTGGAGGTGACCATCAGGGTCAGGACCAGCAGCAATTGCTGGCTGATCGACAGGTCGATGCCGTACAGCTGGGCGATGAAGATCGCCGCGATGCTCTGGTACAGGGTCGAACCGTCGAGGTTGAACGAGTAACCGGTCGGTACCACGAAGCTGCAGATGGCTTTCGGCGCGCCGTAGGCTTCCATCTTCTCGATCACCCGCGGCAGCACGGTTTCCGAGCTGGCGGTGGAGTAGGCCAGCACCAGCTCATCCTTGAAGATGCGCATCAGCTTGATCACCGAGAAGCCGAACAGGCGAGCGATCAGGCCCAGGACCACGAAGGCGAAGAAAACGATGGCCACATAAACCAGGATCACCAGCTTGGCCAGCGGCAGCAGGGAAGCGAAACCGAAGTTGGCCACGGTCACCGCGATCAGGGCGAATACGCCGATCGGGGCGTAGTTCATGATCATGTGGGTGACTTTGAACATGCTTTCCGAGACGCCCTGGAACATCTTCACCAGCGGCTCGCGCAGGTCGGCCTGCAGGCTCGACAGACCGAGGCCAAACAGCACCGAGAAGAAGATGATCGGCAGCATCTCGCCGCGGGCCATGGCCGCGAAGATGTTCGATGGGATCAGGTTGAGGATGGTTTCGATGAACGCGTGTTCATGCTGTACCTCGGCGGCGGTCGCCTGGTACTTGGAAATATCCACGGTACCCAGGGTGCTCATGTCGATGCCGGCGCCCGGGTGGAACACGTTGGCCAGCACCAGGCCGACCAGGATCGCGATGGTGGTGACGATTTCGAAGTAGATGATGGTCTTCAGGCCGATACGCCCGAGCTTCTTTGCGTCGCCCACGCCGGCAATACCGACGATCAGCGAGGAGATCACGATCGGGATCACGATCATCTTGATCAAGCGGATAAAGATATCGCCCGCAGGTTGCAGGACGTTGCTGATCCACCAGGCTTTTTCGGCACTGAAATGGTTGAGCAGCGCACCAATTGCAATCCCCAGCACCAGACCGATGAGGATCTGCCAGGCGAGGCTTAGTTTTGCCTTCTTCATATCATTACCCTTACTTCAGTTGGACTCGGGCTGATGCGCGAACTGGAACGCTCAATGGCGGAAAAGTCTGTGCATCGGCCCCCGTATAAGGTCACCCCGAGCGAGCATTTACGGCTCTCTGCAGGCGAAAAAAGGCGCAACTATTCCGACGCAAGGGGGGCGCGTCTAATGCCGTAAACGCCTACCCTATGCCGAATCGGCATGAGTTTTTCTAAACAAAACGGGCGTCCCAACCGGTTTGAATGCGACATTTCGGCCTGACCATCTGCCGTGAAACGGCCATTTCAGGCGGCATTCAGCGCTTTTGGGCGGGCTCGGAATGACCTTCGAAAGAAGGGAAAGTTCTTACGTTAGAACCAGAAATCTCATGTGGAAAAAGCTAAAAGTTTCTCGATGTACGGTCGCAAGGAAACACCGTGAAACGGTTAGACCAGGCAACTCGAAATATTTGTCGCGAACCCCTGCCTGAAAAAGCAGGCCACCGCTCTGCCACAAAGGTTTGTGGCATCCAAACACGACGCAAGTCGTCAAGCCTGAGCGGCTGGCGAACTTGCGCCGCAGTTTTTCCTGAGCCGGCCCTCGCGGAGGCACTCCCTGTACCCCTAGGTCACTCCGATCCGGTTGCGATCAGAACGTCCCGGCCCCCTGGTCATGCGCGGCCCCTCCTCGGGGCGGTGCAACAGAAAGCAAGGCCCGGGTGGGGCGCCTGCTTTCCATGGTCGAACCTTCAAGCAGTCAACTCAGTACCAGTTCGGATCCTTTTTCAGCTGTTCCTTGAGCAAGCCCTGCATGCCAGCGTCCGGCTTGCCGAGAAAGCGGTATTCGGCATGGCGGGTCGGCGACTTGTCCGCGGGCAGGCCCGCCGGCACTTCGACCAACATGGCGTAGGCGTGTTTCTTGTCGAAACTGAACGCCACGATCAGGCGCTGGTTGCGACAGGTATCGCGGGTTTCGCAAAGCGGACCGACCAGGTACTTGTCGCCGTCTTCTTCCACCGCATTCATCTGCTGCGCGTCACCGGACAGGTTCATCACCCATTCCGGCAGGCGCTCTTCCTTTTCGACGACTTCCTGCCAGGTTTCACGGTATTGCGGGTCACTGTTCAACAACTCGTTGACCCGGGTCTGCCCGTCGTTGGCCGCCATCGCCGTGGCCGCGCCGCCCAGCAACAGGGCGGCGGCCAATGTTTTCAAAGAAACGCTCATGTTCAACCTCGACCACGACGGCCAAAGAAGAAGGAAGCGATGAACATCACCAGGAAAACGACAAAGAGAATCTTGGCGATCCCCGTGGCGGTGCCCGCGATACCACCAAAGCCCAGTACCGCGGCGATGATGGCAATGATCAGGAATGTGATTGCCCAGCTCAACATGGTCATTCTCCTTACGCTTCTATTTAGAGGTACTGCCTAGCCGGCCCGCCGTTGCGCACCGACTGTCCTGCCTAGAACACCCAGCGCTCCCGATAAGCCGTGTCGGTGGCAGGCTGAGCCTGGTCGACGTCCATCAGAAGCATCGGGGCGGAATCGGCAAACCGAGTGCTGACTGCACTGAAGTGGGTTTGAGTGGGGTGAGAAACCGGCAACCTCACAGCTTCTTGCTGCTGGCTTTGCTCCCAACGCGAAAACTGCTGACCGCCAATCAAGGTCACCAGCAATGCCAGGCTGGCGAACAATCCCTGCTGCAGATGCAGGGACGAAACAGACAATGGGGCGAGACGTTGGCGTTTCATCCGGAAGCTCCTCCCATGGGGGTCATTGTTCTCAACGCTTTGCTGCGCCTGCAGCTTGTTCAACCGAGCCTGATCAGGTTGTTGCAGCCTGCATGCCAGCTTTCATGATTAAAACAAACCCAATAAAAACAATGAGTTGTAATAAGCCTGGGAGGCTTGCCATACGCCATCCTGCACGATGCCGCCCTGGATACCGTGCGAATTGCACGATCGGCCCGGTACTTGAGGAAAAAAGCGCAGCTGAAAATGCATGGAGTACAGTGGCGAAATCGGGAAAGGACTGCGGGCAAGACCTCAAATCAATAAAAAACCTATTGTTTCCAACCGATTAGCAATAGGCCCCGGAGATAACTAATCTGCACGCCTGGAAATCGATCAGAATTAACCATGCAACTTGCCCGATTTTTCCGGGACTAAATAAGATCACTCACTTCAGGAGCCTCGGACATGGAATCAGCACCGGAAAATCAAGGCCGCATTCTTCTGGTAGATGATGAGTCCGCGATCCTTCGTACCTTCCGTTACTGCCTGGAAGACGAGGGCTACACCGTCGCCACGGCCAATAGCGCCGCTCAGGCCGATACCTTGCTGCAACGCCAGGTGTTCGACCTGTGTTTCCTCGACCTGCGCCTGGGCGAGGACAACGGCCTGGACGTACTGGCCCAGATGCGCATCCAGGCCCCCTGGATGCGGGTGGTCATCGTCACCGCCCATTCGGCCGTCGATACCGCGGTGGACGCCATCCAGGCCGGCGCCGCCGACTATCTGGTCAAGCCCTGCAGCCCCGATCAACTGCGCCTGGCGACCGCCAAGCAGCTGGAAGTCCGCCAGCTCTCGGCGCGCCTGGAGGCCCTCGAAGGCGAAGTGCGCAAACCCAAGGACGGCCTGGATTCGCACAGTCCGGCGATGAAAGTGGTGCTGGAAACCGCCCGCCAGGTCGCCGGCACCGACGCCAACATCCTGATCCTCGGCGAGTCCGGCACCGGCAAGGGCGAGCTGGCCCGGGCCATTCATGGCTGGAGCAAGCGCGCCAGGAAATCCTGCGTCACCATCAACTGCCCGTCGCTGAACGCCGAGCTGATGGAGAGCGAGCTGTTCGGTCACAGCCGCGGGGCCTTTACCGGCGCCAGCGAAAGCACCCTTGGCCGGGTCAACCAGGCTGACGGCGGCACGCTGTTCCTCGACGAGATCGGCGACTTCCCGCTGACCCTGCAACCCAAGTTGCTGCGGTTCATCCAGGACAAGGAATACGAGCGGGTCGGCGACCCGGTGACCCGCCGCGCCGACGTGCGCATCCTCGCCGCGACCAACCTCAACCTCGAGGACATGGTGCGCGACGGACGCTTTCGTGAAGACCTGCTGTACCGCCTGAACGTGATCACCCTGCACCTGCCGCCGCTGCGCGAGCGCAGCGAAGACATCCTGACCCTGGCCGACCGTTTCCTGGCGCGCTTCGTCAAGGAATACGCCCGTCCCGCCCGTGGCTTCAGCGACGAGGCCCGCGAAGCGCTGCTCAACTACCGCTGGCCGGGCAATATCCGCGAGCTGCGCAACGTGGTGGAACGCGCCAGCATCATCTGTCCCCAGGAAAAGGTGGAGATCAGCCACCTGGGCATGGCCGAGCAACCAACCAACAACACCCCGCGCATCGGCGCTGCCTTGAGCCTGGACGAGCTGGAGAAAGCCCATATCGGCGCCGTACTGGCCACCAGCGATACCCTCGACCAGGCCGCCAAGACGCTCGGCATCGACGCCTCGACGCTGTACCGCAAACGCAAACAGTACAACCTGTGAGCCGCACCTCATGAAGTTAGCGATGAAACTGCGCACGAGACTGTTTCTGAGCATCTCGGCGCTGATCACCGTGGCGCTGCTCGGCCTGCTGCTCGGGCTGGTCAGCGTGATGCAGATGGCCAAGACCCAGGAAGCGCTGATCCGCAACAACTTCATTACCCTGGACCTGGGGCTCAAGCTGCGACAGACCCTGGGCGACCAACTGCTCATCATGCTCAATCACAACCCTGACCGGACGGCGCTGGACGACTCCAGGCAGGAATACCTGGCCCTGCTCGAGCAGGGCATCGAGCATGAACGGCAAAACAATGTACGTAACGGCTTCACCCAGGCACGCGACGACTACCAGCGTTTCTTCGAAGCCTTCGAGCGCGCCGACGGGAGCTCGGCAGGGGTCAATGGCAATACCGAACTGACCCACCGCTTCAATACCCTGCGCAATGGCTTGATCGGCGAGCACAAGCAGGCCCTGGACAACATCAATGACATCGAACACCAGGCCCGCAACCGCGCCTTGCTGATCGCCGGCCTGCTCGGCCTGGTCGGGCTGGCCGTGCTGATCATCGGCTTCATCACCGCCCATGGCATCGCCCGGCGCTTTGGCGGCCCCATCGAAGCGCTGGCCAAGGCCGCCGACAATATCGGCCAAGGCAACTTCGACGTGACCCTGCCCCTGTCTGCGGCTGCCGAGATGAACTTGCTGACCCGGCGCTTCGGAATCATGGCCCAAGCCCTGCGCGAGCATCAGGCCACCAATATCGACGAACTGCTCGCCGGCCAGCAGCGCCTGCAATCGGTGCTCGACAGCATCGACGACGGTTTGCTGATGATCGACCGCCAGGGTCACCTGGAACACCTCAACCCGGTAGCCCAACGCCAGCTGGGCTGGGACGATGAATGCCTCGGACAAGGGCTGGGCAGCGCCCTGCAGCGACCGGAACTGGACGAGCAACTGCAACTGGTATTGCGCGGCGGCACCCTGGAACGGGCGCCGGAAGACCTCAGCGTCGAGGTCGATGGCGAATCGCGCCTGCTGACGTACAGCCTGACCCCGGTCAGCCATCCCCAGGGGCATATCCTCGGCGCGGTGATGGTGCTGCACGACGTCACCGAGCAGCGAGCCTTCGAGCGTGTGCGCAGCGAGTTCGTATTGCGTGCCTCCCACGAATTGCGCACCCCGGTCACCGGCATGCACATGGCGTTCGGCCTGTTGCAGGAACGCCTGCGCTTCCCGGAGGAGTCCCGCGAAGCCGACCTGCTGAACACCGTCAACGAAGAAATGCAGCGCCTGATGCAACTGATCAACGACCTGCTGAACTTCTCGCGTTATCAGAATGGCCTGCAGAAGCTCACCCTGGTGCCTTGCACCCTCGAAGAGCTGCTGGAGCAGGCGCGCAACCGCTTCATCGGCGCCGCCACGGCGCAGGGCATCGAGCTGCGGGTGGAGCTCCAGGCGCCATTGCCGCGGCTGCACGCCGACCGCATGCAACTGGAGCGGGTGCTGGACAACCTGATCGACAATGCCCTGCGGCATACCGCCAAGGGTGGCTTGATCCGCTTGCAGGCCCGCCGGCATGGCGAGCGGGTCATCATCAGCGTCGAAGACAACGGCGAAGGCATCGCCTATGGGCAACAGGGGCGGATTTTCGAACCCTTCGTCCAGGTCGGACGCAAGAAAGGCGGGGCCGGCCTGGGCCTGGCGCTGTGCAAGGAAATCGTGCAACTGCACGGCGGGCGCATGGGCGTCTATTCACGGCCCGGGCAGGGAACCCAGTTCTATCTGGCCTTGCCCCTCTAGGGGCTAGGCCCCGTCATCCAGGCGCCGCGGCCCCAGGCGGCGCCCGCGGGTAATCAGGTCGATGAACTGCACCGCGCTCAGCGCATGGGCGAACAGCCAACCCTGGCCAAAACGCACACCCTCGCTGCTCAACAGCAACGCCTGATCCTCGAACTCGATGCCCTCGGCAATCACCTTGAGCTGTAGAGCATGGGCCATGCGAATGATGTGCGGGGCGACGCCGCTGCTGGCGGCGTCATGCCCCAGGGCATCGATGAATGCCTTGTCGATCTTCAGGTAATCCACCGGCAGGGTCTGCAGGTACGCCAGGCTGCAATAACCCGTGCCGAAGTCGTCGATCAGCACCTGATGGCCAACGTCCCGCAAGGCTTGCAGGTTATGCCGGGCGACCACCACATCGATCAGCCCGCGCTCGGTGACTTCGAAGGCGATCTGCCGCGCCGCCACCCGATGCAGCGCCAACAGGCGCGCCATCACCTTGCCGATCCGCGGCACCATGACATCGCAGGCCGCCAGGTTGACCGAGATGTACAGCTGCGGGTTGGCCCGCAACAGATGCCCCAACTGTTCGAGCAGGCGTTGCAGGACAAAATCGGTGATCGGGCGAATCTGCCCGGTGTTCTCCGCCATGGGAATGAACAGGTCCGGGCTGGTCAGGGTGCCGTCCGGACGACGCCAGCGCAGCAGGGCCTCGGCGCCGACACACTGGCGCGTTCGCAGATCGAAGATGGGTTGATACAGCACCTGCAGCTCGCCGCGGCGCAGCGCCCCCTGCAATTCGGCGCCCAGGGATTGGCGCTGCCCGGCCAGTTGAAAGGCCAGGCCGCCGATGAAGACCGCCAGCACCAGGCTGCTGGGCAACAGCCACCACCACCCCTCGAAGATTTCTCGCCGCATGTTGCTGCGGGGGGTGATGAGCACCATCTGATACTCCGGATTGCTGGTGGGCATCCGGTAGATCAATTGGTCCTGGGTCACCAGCAACGGGCTGCGTCCCGTGGGCGGCCACGGTTCGGTCGGCGGCCAGTCCAGCGCCGGCCCCAGCACCGGGATGGCCCGCGAGCCATGGTCGAGAACCACCATCAGGCTGCTGTTGGCGGGCAGGTCGACCATGTCGGTCAGGTGCCCGCGAGACGTCGCCACGCGGAAGTTGCCGCGCCCGAGCATCAGCGCCGCGCGGTTTTCATTGGGTTCGGTAGAAGTGTTCAGCCAGTAGCTGTAGGTCGGGCCGCGGATATCCGGCGGCCGCATCACGGCCAGGTTGTCCTGGAGCGGCCAGTTGGTGCAGGCCTGGGCTGCATCGATATAGGCCGCTTCATAAATGAAGCGATAACTGAAGCTGATCTGCTGCAGGGCCACGACCATCTCGGGGCTGCATCCGCGCAGGGGCTGCGCCTCGAGTACGTCCAGGCCTTCACGCAACTGACCGAACAGTTGCTCCAGGCGTTCGAGAAAACGCTGGCCCTGGGCATTCATCTGCTCGCTTTCGCGCAGTTGCGCCTCGTGCATCGCAATGCCCAGGCTCGCCGCCAACAGCAGGGCCGCACTCAACACAGCCGTACACATCGCCAACAGCCAGGGGCGATAGAACCAACTGCGTAGGGGTTCGCGAGCGGCCGGCATCATTGGATATCCGAGGGTTACCAATGAGTTATAGCTACTGATTGAGAAAAAACCCTGACCGTCGGGCGGGCGTCATTATTTTGTCTGGTTGAGCACCTGCAGGATCGCAGCGCTTTCTGCATCCGGCTGGCCGTCGAAACGCGACGGCCGGTAATGCATCTGGAACGCGGCCAGCACGTGACGGGTCGCCACATCCAGTTCGCCGGTCTGCGGCGTCTCATAGCCCAGGCGAGCCAGCTCTTGCTGGAACCAGGCGATGCTCGGCAGCGACGCGGCAAAGAACGCCTGCTGGCGCGCCACCGCCTGGGCGTTCGGCCACCGGCCCAACCCGGCTTCGGCCAGACGCTTCCAAGGGAACAGCGGACCCGGGTCGAGCTTGCGCAGGGGAGCGATATCACTGTGGCCGATAATGTGCTGTGGCGCGATGTTGTTGCGCTTGCTGATGTCCTTGAGCAGCACGATCAGGCTCTGGACCTGCGCTTCGCTGTAGGGATACCAGACACGCCCGGTGGGCAGGTCGCGAAAGCCCGGGTTGACGATCTCGATCCCGATGGAACTGGAGTTCAGCCAGGTACGGCCTTGCCACTGGCTCTCGCCGGCGTGCCAGGCGCGGTATTGCTCGTCCACCAGTTTGTAGATGGTCGCCGCCTTATCGTCGCCGATCAAGTAGTGGCTGCTGACCTGGCCATGGGTCAGCAGTTGCAGGGAGCGCTCCATCGAGGCCGAGGTGTAATGCACCACCACGAACTGCACCCGCTCATCGAAGTTGACCGAAGGGTGGCTGGTATCGAAACGCGGACCGCTGGCGCAACCGGCCAGCAACAGAAGGGACAAGGCGAGGACAAGAACTTTCATGGCGGAAGGCAGTACGCTGGAGAAAATAATGCAACAGTGTAACGTACTGCCTTTGCGGAAAAACGGCGAAAACACCGGTTTATACAAAATGGAACAAATTATGCGTCAGCCCAGTTCCACCCGGTTGCGCCCCGCCTCCTTGGCCCGATAGAGCGCCTGATCGGCTCTCTTGAGCACCAGATCGCTGCGTTCTCCCGGCTTGAAGGCACTCATGCCGATGGACATGGTGATGGTCACCCGCTCGCCCTTGAAGTGAAACGGACAGGCTTCGATGGCCGCCCGCAAGGTTTCCGCCAGGCGTGCCCCGACCGGCCATGTGGTATCGGGTATCAGCAGGACGAACTCTTCGCCGCCGAAGCGGGCGATGAAATCGTTGCCGCGCAGGCGCTTGCGCAGCACGCCGGCGATGATCTTCAGCACCTTGTCGCCGGCCAGGTGACCGTAGTTGTCGTTGATGCGCTTGAAGTGGTCGAGGTCGAGCATCGCCAGCAACAAAGTGTTGCCGTGCTGCTGCCACTGCGCCACTTCATGCTCCAGACGCTCGCTCCAGGCCGCCCGATTGGGCAGGCCGGTGAGGGGATCGATCAGCGCTTTCTGCCGCTGTTCTTCCAGGTGCTCGCGGTAGCCCTGGGCTTCCTGCTCCATGCTCGACACCCGCTCGGCCAGGCTTTGCAGGCGCGCGGCCACTTCCTTCTCGCGCTCGTCACGCTGCTTCTGGTGATGGTCCATGGTGCCAAGCAGGCCTTCCAGGTGGCTTTCCAGGACTTGCTTGAGATCGTCCAGATCCGCCGCTTCCTGAACGCTGCTTTGCAGGCCATCGACCTGCTCGCGAATCTGCGTGTCCATCTCCCGCGCCGCCGAACTGCTGTCGGCGTGACCCTCGCTGGCGGCCTGCAGGTTGCTCTGGAAGGATTCCAGGCGCTCGTTGAGTCGCTTGAGATACGCCTCGAACTCATGCTGGCCGCTGTCGGTGATCGCCAGCATCAATACTGCTAGATCGTCGAGGATCGGCAGCAATTCGTACCAGTTCAATCCATGTTGCAAGCGGTCGCGCATGGACTCGGCTTGCGGCCGATGACGTTCTGGCAGGCTCAGGTCATCCAGAAGGCCGAGCAGGGTATGTTCGATGTGCTTGGCCACCGAACTGTAGGAGGGCTCCGGCGTGTCGGGCAGGGCATACAGCACATCCTGCTCGGCCTGCTGCGGGTCGATCGCCGCCAGCGCCTCGGCCATGGCCGCCGGCAACGGCAAGCGATCGAGCAGCACAGGCGCCGGGGCCGCCTCGGCGGGGGCGGCAACGATCAATTCGTCCGGGTTGGAAAGAGCAACCGCAGCGTCGACCGCCGAAGGCTGCACGGCCGGCGGCACTTCAATGGGTTCAGGCACGGCTGGCGGCGGTTCCTGTGAGTCCAGCAGCGGCGGGGCCGGCTCGACAGCGATGGGTTTCTCCGACTCCAGCACCGGCGGTACAAAGGCCTCGACCTGGGCAGCCGTGGTTACCTCGGGCAGTGCTTGCGGTTGTGGCTCGGGCGCCTGGCTGACAGCTGCGAGCTCCTCGACCACAGGCGCAGGGGTTTCGGACGGCCGTGCAGGCGCGACTTCGACACGAGACGGGGGCGTTTCAACCATAGATCTTTCAGCCGCTACCAGTGGCTGTACCGCAACCGGGCTCGCCACCACCGCAGGCATTTCGGCCGCGGGCAGGGCAGGCGCTTCGTCAGCGTCACGACCACCAAATAGACGCTGCAGCAAACCTGGGCGGGGCGGTTCCGCGGGGCTCTCTAACTGGCTCAGCGCCTTGCCTTGCAGGCCGCTCAGCTCACCCAGCAACAGTGGAATTTCCCGGGCTTGCCCGACGCGACCATCCAGTTGCTTGGCGAAGTTTTTCAGCGGACGGCTCACCTCGCGAGGCAACGGCAGCTTCTGCAACTGGCTGACCAGCGAGGTCAGGGCCGTGCTCATTTGCTCGATACGGGTCTCGCGGCGCTGCTCGGAGTCCAGCACGGCTTTTTCCAGGCGCGGCAACAGGGCCGCCAGGGCCGCGTCCATATCGTCGGTGCGCACCACCTCGCGCATTTCCTTCATGCACTGATCGACAGCGCGATCAGTACCTTCGGCCGCCAGCGTGCTGCGCACCAGGCCACGGCGAAGCAGGTCGAGGCGGGCATTCCAGCGTCGCTCGAGTTTTTCCTGTTGTTCGATACTTTTGAGGTACTTCTCTTTCCAGCGCTGGGCGTCGTCGCTCATTCATGGGTTCCGCGAGGGGCAGGACTCAGCGCGGGGAATGCATCGGCCGTGAGCGAACCCGGCAGACGAATCTCTACCGCGACCGGCAGGTGATCGGAAATCGGTTGGGCCAGGACTTCGACCCGCTCCAGCGTCAGGCTGGGGCTGAGCAAAATATGATCAAGACAGCGTTGCGGGCGCCAACTGGGGAAAGTCGCTTCCAGTTGCGGCGCCAACAGGCCGAGGTCGCGCAACGGCGAATGTTCCAGCAGATCGCTGGCATGGGTATTCATGTCGCCCATCAGCACCTGATGCTTGTAGCCACCAATCATCTCGCGGATATAGGCCAGTTGCCGGGTACGCGTACGGGCACCCAGGGCCAGGTGCATCATCACCACCACCAACGCTTCGGGACCATCGCCGAAGCGTAAAAGAATCGCACCACGGCCCTTGGGGCCGGGCAGCGGATGATCTTCGATCGCCCAGGGACGCAGGCGGCTGAGCACGCCATTGCTGTGCTGGGCCAGGCGGCCAAGGTTGCGATTGAGCTGTTGGTACCAGTAGGGGAAGGCGCCGAGTTGGGCCAGGTGCTCGACCTGATTGACGTAGCCCGAGCGCAGGCTGCCGCCATCGGCTTCCTGCAGGGCGACCAGATCGAAGTCGCCCAGCAGATCGCCGATCCTTTGCAGGTTGTCGGCGCGCCCGTTGTGCGGTAACAGGTGCTGCCAGCCACGGGTCAGGTAATGCCGATAACGTTCGGTACTGATACCGACCTGGATATTGAAACTGAGCAACCGCAGACGGCTGTCTGCCGGCAGGCCGGAGGACGCCACATGGTGCTCGTTGACCCGCGGATCATGCAGGCCAACGATGCGTTCCGTACCCCAACGTCGCATGGCAGGGGCTCGCTTACTTGGCCGCCCGCTCTTTGGCGATCAGCTGGTCGGCGACGCTCAGGGCACCTTCAGGGCCACCGGCGGTGCCCAGGTCGAAGCGGTACTTGCCGTTGACGACCATGGTCGGTACGCCAGAGATCTGATAGGCCTGGGCCTTCTTCTTCGCGTCCTCGACCTTGCCTTTGACGGCGAACGAATTGTAGGTGCTCAGGAATTTGTCCTTGTCGACGCCTTCGCCGGCCAGGAACTCGGCCATTTCCTCTGGGGATGCGAGTTTCTTGCCGCCATGGATGGCTTCGAATACCGCTTTGTGGACCTTGTGCTCGACACCCATGGCTTCCAGGGTGATGAACAGTTGGCCGTGGACGTTCCAGATACCGCCGAACATGGCAGGGATGCGCACGAAGTTGACGTCGGCCGGCAGTTTTTCAGCCCATGGGTTGATGGTCGGCTCGAAGGCGTAGCAGTGCGGGCAGCCATACCAGAACAGCTCGACCACTTCGATCTTGCCAGGCACCGCAACCGGAACGGCGCTGCTCAGCTCTACATATTGTTTACCGGCTTCAAGGGGCTCGGCGGCTTGAGCAGTCATGCCAAACAGGCTGGCGGTGACGAGAGCGGCGCTGAGAATCAGATTACGCATGCTTTACTCCTGAACAAGTAAGGTCGCCTCGCGCGGCCTGTTCGCAGACAGGTCATGGCAGGGCTTGAGTTCGCTAGTGTAGCGGCAGACGCCATAAAAAAGGGCGGCCTGAGCCACCCTTTATGCTTTCATCGACAGATTAATCGATCATTAACGTTGCGCAAGATAGACCCTTTCGCAACATGATCGCCGGCCTCAGTGCAGGCCCTGGATGTAGCTGGATACCGCTTCGATGTCCTTGTTGCTCAGCTTGGCGGCGATGCTGCGCATGATCATGGTGTCGCCGTCGTTGGTGCGGTTGCCTTCGCGGAAGTCGGTCAACTGCTTGGCTACGTACTGAGCATGCTGGCCACCCAGGTGCGGGAAGCCGGCAGCGGCGTTACCCGTGCCATTTGGCGAGTGGCAACCGGTGCAGGAAGGCATGCCTTGATCCAGCTTGCCGCCACGGAACAACTCTTCACCGCGAGCCACGACTTTCGGGTCTGCCGCGCCGACGCTGCCTTTCTGGCTGGCGAAGTAGGCGGAGAGGTCGGCCAGGTCCTGGTCGCTCAGGTTGGTCAGCAGGCCGGTCATTTCCAACACCTGGCGCTTGCCGGACTTGATGTCGTGCAACTGCTTGTTCAGGTAACGCTCACCCTGACCCGCCAGCTTTGGAAAGTTAGGCGCCATGCTGTTCCCATCCGGACCATGGCAAGCGCCACATACAGCGGCTTTCGCCTGACCGGCAGCAGCGTCGCCTGCAGCATGGGCGACACCTGTGATGCCCAAGGTCAACAGCAGACTCACGAGTAATTTGTTCATCAGCTAATCCAACTACGGCTAAGGGTTAAGAGTTATGGACCGGGATCACTCGCTCATCCAAAGGATGATGGCTCGGTAATCCTCGGCACTGCAGTCCATGCACAAACCACGCGGCGGCATCGCCTTGAAACCCTGGGTCACGTGTTGCACCAGCGTCTCCATACCTTGCGCCAGCCTCGGCGCCCAAGCTCCCTGGTCCCCCTTGCGGGGAGCCGTTGGTAGTTGGCCGGAATGACAAGCCCCACAAACACGGTTGTACACAGCTTCCGGATCCTGTGTAGCCTGAGCGCTGTAAAGCGGTATCAGGACGCCGGCAGCCAGCAGCCATTTCGTCATAAAACGACCTTTTCAGGGTTGAGAGCGTGCTGCGTTCTAATGCGCAATCAAGGTCTATCGCTCTCGTGAACTTCATCCTACGCTGGGACAAAGCGCACACAAAATCTGCGGCATTATATACTGGCGCTACTGAAACGGAAACGACACCGCTCGCCGCGTCCATTCTCGGCACCGCCCCTATCGGAAATCCCATGCAACTCAAAAATCCCATTCTTGGTCTGTGCCAACAGTCCACTTTCATGCTCAGCGCCGCCAAAGTCGATCAATGCCCCGACGACGAAGGCTTCGAAGTGGCCTTCGCCGGGCGTTCCAACGCCGGCAAATCCAGCGCCCTGAATACCCTGACCCATGCCAGCCTGGCACGCACCTCGAAAACTCCGGGCCGTACGCAGCTGTTGAACTTCTTCAAGCTAGACGACGATCGCCGTCTGGTCGACCTGCCGGGTTACGGTTACGCGAAAGTACCGATCCCGCTCAAGCAGCACTGGCAGCGTCACCTGGAAGCCTACCTGGGCAGCCGCGAGAGCCTGAAAGGGTTGATTCTGATGATGGACATCCGCCATCCGATGACCGACTTCGACCTGCTGATGCTCGACTGGGCCGTCGCCAGCGGCATGCCGATGCACATCCTGCTGACCAAGGCCGACAAACTGACCTACGGCGCGGCCAAGAACACCCTGCTCAAGGTGCAGTCGCAAATCCGTAAGGGCTGGGGCGATAACGTCACCATCCAACTGTTCTCGGCACCAAAACGCATGGGCCTGGAAGAGGCCTACACTGTACTGGCGGGCTGGATGGAACTGGCGGACAAAGGCGCAGAAACCGAGGCCTGAAAGACATACGCAAAACTGCCTGTGGTGTGATCAGGCAAGGCAAAAACTGGCGGGAACGGCTGGGGTCGCATTCGACTTTAGGGGCCTAAATGAGCATTTCCCGCCAGTTTTTAACGCAGCATGATCGCGCCACAGGCAGTTTTGGGGCAAAAAAAACCCCGGACTTCGTATGGGGAGGGGAAGTTCGGGGTCCAAGTTCCGGACCGCTAGGGCGGGGTCCAGATATCTGCCAACACTTAACACAACATAGGAGCATCGAAGGGCTTCACCAGCCATTCAGTTACTCTGAGTGGGCTTTCACGGATTAAGTTCCGGGAGGTTTCAAAAACTATTGGCAATAGTCGATGAAATTTTCCGCACTAATAGCTCTTCGCTAGCCTTCGCCGCGGCACTGTGCCGCGGCCAAAGTACTGCCTTCTCGCCTCAGTGCGCCTCATCCCAGTTGCTGCCCACCCCGACTTCGACCAGCAGCGGCACATCCAGGGTCGCGGCATTGCTCATGTAGCCGCGAATCTCCTCGCTCACCTTGTCCACCAGGTCTTCGCGCACTTCCAGCACCAGTTCGTCGTGCACTTGCAGGATGACCTTGGCATCCAGGCCTGAGGCCGTCAGCCAGTTGTCTACCGCCACCATGGCCTTCTTGATGATGTCGGCCGCCGTGCCCTGCATCGGTGCGTTGATCGCCGTACGTTCGGCACCGGCGCGCTCCTGCGGCTTGTTGGAGTTGATCTCCGGCAGGTACAGGCGGCGGCCGAACAGGGTTTCCACATAACCCTGTTCCGCGGCCTGGGCGCGGGTGCGGTCCATGTATTCGCGCACGCCGGGGTAGCGGGCGAAGTAGGTGTCGATGTAGGCCTTGGCAGTCTTGGTATCGACGCCGATGTCCTTGCCGAGCTTCTGCGCACCCATGCCATAGATCAGGCCGAAGTTGATCGCCTTGGCACTGCGGCGCTGATCGGAACTGACGTCCTTGAGTTCGACCTTGAACACTTCGGCCGCAGTGGCCGTGTGCACGTCGAGGTTGTTGCGGAAGGCATTCATCAGCCCTTCGTCGCGGGACAGGTGCGCCATGATCCGCAGCTCGATCTGGGAATAGTCCGCCGCCAGCAGCTTGTAGCCAGGCGGCGCGATGAAGGCCTGGCGAATGCGCCGGCCCTCGGCGGTACGCACCGGGATGTTCTGCAGGTTCGGATCGCTGGAAGACAAACGCCCGGTAGACGCGACTGCCTGATGGTAGGAGGTGTGGATCCGCCCGGTACGCGGGTTGATCTGCTCCGGCAGACGGTCGGTGTAGGTGCTCTTGAGCTTGCTCATGGAGCGGTATTGCATCAGCACCTTGGGCAGCGGGTAGTCGTCCTCGGCCAGCTTGGCCAGCACTTCTTCAGCGGTGGACGGCTGGCCTTTGGCAGTCTTCTTCAGCACCGGCAGGCCGAGCTTGTCGTAGAGGATGACTCCCAGTTGCTTGGGCGAACCCAGGTTGAATTCTTCGCCAGCGATCTCGAAGGCTTCACGCTCCAGCGCCACCATCTTGTCGCCCAGCTCGATGCTCTGCACGCCCAGCAGGTCGGCGTCCACCAAGGCACCCTGGCGCTCGATCCGCGCTAGCACCGGCACCACGGGCATTTCGATATCGCTGAGCACGCTGGCCAGGCTCGGGATCGCGGCCAGTTTTTCATGCAAGACCTGATGCAGGCGCAGGGTCACATCGGCGTCTTCCGCCGCGTAAGGCCCGGCCTGCTCAAGAGCAATCTGGTCGAAGGTCAGCTGCTTGGCGCCCTTGCCGGCGATGTCCTGGAAGCTCACGGTGGTATGGCCCAGGTATTTCTCCGCCAGGCTGTCCATGTCGTGCCGGGTAGCCGTGGAATTGAGCACATAGGACTCGAGCATGGTGTCGAAGGCGACACCGCGCACCGTGATGCCGTTGGCCTGATCGCCGCCGATGGCGCAGTTGGCCAGGATATTCATGTCGAACTTGGCGTGCTGGCCGACCTTGAGTTTGTTCGGGTCTTCGAGAATCGGCTTCAGGGCGCGCAGGACGGTGTCGCGATCCAGCTGCTCCGGCACGTCGAGGTAGGAGTGAGTCAGCGGAATATAAGCCGCTTCGTTGGCCTGCACGGCGAAGGACAGCCCCACGAGCTGCGCCTGCTGGGCGTCGATGCCGGTGGTTTCGGTATCGAAGGCGAACAGCTTGGCGTTCTTCAGTTTTTCCAGCCAGACATCGAAGCGCGCCTGATCGAGGATGGTTTCGTACTGGGCTTCGACAACCACCGGCACTTCGATCTCGACCTCGACCTGAGTCAACAAGTCGGCCACCGGCTCGGAGGCGGCAACACTCAGCTCCAGGCGCTTGGCATCGCGCTGCAGCTCGTCGAGCCAGCTCTTGAACTCCAGCAGGCTGTACAGCTCGACCAGTTTGTCGCGGTCCGGTTCGCCCAGGTGCAGGTCGTCCAGGCCGATATCCAGCGGCACATCGACCTTGATCGTCGCCAGCTGATAGGAGAGGAAAGCCATCTCTTTGTGCTCTTCGAGCTTGGCCGGCAGGGTCTTGGCCCCACGAATCGGCAGGCTCGGGACGATATCGAGCTGTGCATACAGCTCGTTCAGGCCACCGTTGACCCCCACCAGCAGGCCGGAAGCAGTCTTCGGGCCGATGCCCGGCACACCCGGGATGTTGTCGGAGGAGTCGCCCATCAGCGCCAGGTAATCGATGATCTGCTCGGGAGCGACGCCGAATTTCTCCTTCACGCCCTCCACGTCCATGCTGCTACCGGACATGGTGTTGACCAGCGTAATGTGCCCGTCCACCAGTTGCGCCATGTCCTTGTCGCCGGTGGAGATCACCACCGGCCGGTCGGCCGCCGCGCTGCTGCGGGCCAGGGTGCCGATCACGTCGTCCGCCTCGACGCCCTCGACGCACAGCAGCGGAAAGCCCAGGGCGATCACGCTGGCGTGCAGCGGTTCGATCTGCACCCGCATGTCGTCGGGCATGCTCGGGCGATTGGCCTTGTACTCGGCGTACATGTCATCGCGGAAGGTCCCGCCCTTGGCGTCGAACACCACGGCGAACGGGCTGTCCGGGTACTGCTTGCGCAGACTCTTGAGCATGTTCAGCACGCCCTTGACCGCACCGGTCGGCATGCCTTTGGAAGTGGTCAGCGGGGGCAGCGCGTGGAAGGCGCGGTACAGGTAGGACGAACCGTCCACCAGGACGAGGGGGGCTTGGCTCATGAGCAGGATCAACCTTTTCGGCGGGTCCGGCGCTAGAATAGCGGGACCGTTGACGACAAAGGGACAAGGTTATCATGCGCACACTAAATCGCTTGCTGCTGGCCAGCCTGATTGCAATCGCGCCGATGGCCGTGATTGCGGCGGAGGATGCGCCATCGGCGGATCCGGAAGTAACCATTCGCACGGAAGGCGACAAGACCATCCAGGAGTACCGCCAGAACGGTTTCCTGTACGCCATCAAGGTCACACCGAAGGTCGGCAAACCCTACTTTCTGGTGCGCGCCGACGGTTCCGATGGCAACTTCATTCGTTCTGACCAGCCGGATATGCTGATTCCGGCGTGGAAAATTTTCGAGTGGTAAACCACTCCTAACTTCAACCGGCGCTGGCTCGACAGCGGCGCCCGTACTGGCAGTTTTTAACCATGTCTGTGTTTACTCCCCTGGCTCGGCCCGAGCTGGAAACCTTTCTCGCCCCTTACGGGCTCGGCCGTCTGCTTGACTTCCAGGGGATTGCCGCTGGTAGCGAAAACACCAACTTCTTCATCAGCCTGGAACAGGGCGAGTTCGTCCTGACCCTGGTCGAGCGCGGTCCGGTCCAGGAAATGCCGTTCTTCATCGAACTGCTGGACGTGCTGCACGACGCCGACCTGCCGGTGCCTTACGCCCTGCGCACCACCGACGGCGTGGCCCTGCGCGAGCTGGCCGGCAAGCCGGCGCTGCTGCAGCCGCGCCTGGCCGGCAAGCACATCAAGGAAGCCAATGCCCAGCATTGCGCGCAGGTCGGCGAGCTGCTCGCTCATCTGCACCTGGCGACCAAGGACAACATGATCAAGCGCAAGACCGATCGTGGCCTGGACTGGATGCAGGAAGAAGGCTCGCAGATGCTGTCCCATCTCGATCCGCAGGCACGGGATCTGCTGCAGCGAGCCCTGGATGAAATCGCCGAGCAGAAGGTGAAGATCCTCGCGCTGCCTCGGGCCAACATCCACGCCGACCTGTTCCGCGACAACGCGATGTTCGAAGGCACGCACCTGACCGGGCTGATCGACTTCTATAACGCCTGCTCCGGGCCGATGCTGTATGACGTGGCGATTGCCCTGAACGACTGGTGTTCCGACGCCGACGGCCTGCTCGACGGCTCGCGCGCCCGGGCCCTGCTGGGCGCCTACGCGGCCCTGCGTCCGTTCAGCACCGCCGAGGCCGAGCTGTGGCCAACCCTGTTGCGGGTGGCCTGCGTGCGCTTCTGGCTGTCACGCCTGATCGCCGCCGAGTCCTTCGCCGGACAGGACGTGCTGATTCACGATCCGATGGAGTTCCAGCTGCGCCTGGCCCAGCGCCAGCAGGTCAGCACGCCATTGCCGTTCGCCATCTGAAAGCATCGCGGGCAAGCCCGCCCCTACGATCTCTTGTAGGAGCGCGGCTTGCCCGCAATAGCGCCAGCAGTCTTTACAGCGATTCCAGGCAACCCGCCAGATCGTTGCCCAGCTTCTCCAGCACCTGCTCGTACCCCTGCGCGGTGGCCGGGGTGTAGCCGCCCAGCGCATCGAGCTCCGCCAGCTTCACCGGCAAGCCCGCCACCAGGGTTTCAGCCAGGCGTGGACGCAATGGCGGCTCGCTGAACACACAGGTCTTGCCAACTTCCTGCAAGCGCATGCGCATCGCCGCTACGTGCTGCGCGCCTGGCTGCACCTCGGCCGCCACGCTGAACACACCCGCATGCTTGAGGCCATAAGCATCTTCGAAATAATCGAAGGCTTCGTGGAAGACGAAATAAGGCTTGCCAGCGATTGGCGCCAGGCGGGCTTTCAAACGGGCGTCCAGGGCATCCAGGCGCTGGTCGAAGGCCTTGGCGTTGCTCTGGTAACGCGCGGCGTTGGCCGGGTCCGCGGCACTCAGGTCGGCCGCCATGCGGTCGGCGATGACCCGGGCGTTGACCGGCGACAGCCACAGGTGCGCATCGAGGCTGCCTGGACGATGATCGTGGTCATGTTCGTCGGCCTCTTCAGCATGCGAGTGGTTATCTTCGGCGAAATGACGGAGTTTCAGGCCTGGCAGGTCCTGCACCGCCAGCGCTGGCAGCGTGCGGCCCTTGAGGACCCGCGGCAGGAAGCTCTCCATGTCCGGGCCGATCCAGTACAGCAACTCCACCGACTGCACCTTGCGCACGTCGGAAGGACGCAGCGCATAGTTGTGCGGCGATGCACCCGGCGGCAGCAGGACCTCGGGCACGGCGATGCCGTCCTGGACGGCGGCGGCGATCAATTGCAGGGGTTTGATGCTGGTCAGGACCCGGACCTCGGCCTGGGCCGAGCTGATCACGAACAAACTGGCGGTAAAAGCGACAAAAAGGGCAAAAAGTCGGGACACGATGACCACTCGAAGAGGCAAGAACGGGTAACATAATAACGTCTCTCACCATTATCGTCGCCGCTCATGCCTAAAACCCCCCTTGCCAGTCGCCCCCACGACCACTCTCACTGCGTACACAGCGCACTGTCCGAGGCCGATGCCCTGTGCGCCCGCCAAGGCCTGCGCCTGACCGCCCTGCGTCGGCGGGTGCTGGAACTGGTCTGGCAAAGCCACAAGCCGCTGGGTGCCTACGACATCCTCGCCGTGCTCAGCGAACAGGACGGTCGCCGCGCCGCGCCGCCAACGGTGTACCGCGCCCTGGACTTCCTCCTGGAAAACGGCTTGGTGCATCGCATCGCCTCGCTCAACGCCTTCGTTGGCTGCAACCACCCGGAACACGCGCACCAGGGCCAGTTCCTGATCTGCCGCGTCTGCCACGCCGCCATCGAGCTTGAACAGAAATCCATCAGCGACGCGATCATCAGCAGCGCGCGCGATGTCGGCTTCGTTGTCGAAGGCCAGACCGTCGAAGTGGTCGGCCTCTGCTCGGGTTGCCAGGGGGCTTGATGAGCAATGCCTTGATCCGCCTCGATCAGGTCGCGGTGACCTTTGCCGGGCAGACCGTGCTGGACAACATCCAGCTCAGTGTCGAGCCTGGGCAGATTGTCACCCTGATCGGCCCCAACGGCGCCGGCAAGACCACCCTGGTGCGCGCCGTGCTCGGCCTGCTCAAGCCCGACAGCGGCAGCGTCTGGCGCAAGCCGAAGCTGCGGGTCGGCTACATGCCGCAGAAGCTGCATGTCGATCCGACATTGCCGCTGTCGGTGCTGCGCTTCCTGCGCCTGGTGCCCGGCGTGGACCGCGCGACAGCCTTGGCCGCGCTGAACGAAGTCGGCGCCGAACAGGTGATCGACAGCCCGGTGCAGAGCATTTCCGGCGGCGAGATGCAGCGTGTACTGCTGGCCCGCGCCCTGCTGCGCGAGCCGGAATTGCTGGTACTGGACGAGCCGGTACAAGGCGTGGACGTCGCCGGCCAGGCCGAGCTGTACAGCCTGATCACCCGCTTGCGCGACCGCCACGGTTGCGGCGTGCTGATGGTCTCCCACGACCTGCACCTGGTGATGAGCACCACCGACCAGGTGGTCTGCCTCAATCGCCACGTGTGCTGCTCCGGCCACCCGGAACAGGTCAGCGGCGACCCGGCCTTCGTCGAGCTGTTCGGCCAGAACGCGCCGAGCCTGGCGATCTACCACCACCATCACGACCACGCCCACGACCTGCACGGTTCGGTGGTCACCGGGGCCGCGGCCGGCCACGTTCATGTTCACGGAGATAGCTGCAAGCATGGCTGATTTTCTGTTGTACGCCCTGCTCGCAGGCCTGGCGCTGGCGCTGGTGGCAGGTCCCCTGGGATCGTTCGTGGTCTGGCGGCGCATGGCCTATTTCGGCGACACCCTGTCCCATGCCGCCTTGCTCGGCGTGGCCCTGGGCTTTCTGCTGGATGTCAGCCCGGCAGTGGCGGTGACCGTCGGCTGCCTGCTGCTGGCGGTGCTGCTGGTCACCCTGCAACAGCGCCAGCCGCTGGCTTCCGATACGTTGCTGGGGATTCTCGCCCCCAGCACCCTCTCCCTCGGGCTGGTGGTACTAAGCTTCATGCATGACGTGCGGATCGACCTGATGGCCTATCTGTTCGGCGACCTGCTGGCGATCAGCCCCGGCGACCTGGCGTGGATTCTTGGCGGCAGCGCCGCGGTCCTGCTGCTATTGGTGGCCCTGTGGCGGCCGTTGCTGGCGATCACCGTGCACGAGGAGCTGGCCAGGGTCGAAGGTTTGCCGGTGGCGTCGCTGCGCCTGGCGCTGATGCTGTTGATCGCGGTGGTGATCGCGGTGGCGATGAAGATAGTCGGGGTCTTGCTGATCACTTCGCTGCTGATCATCCCGGCGGCTGCGGCTCAACGTCACGCCCGCTCCCCGGAGCAGATGGCGCTGGGTGCGAGCCTGCTGGGCATACTCGCGGTCTGTGGCGGGCTGGCGTTGTCGTGGTTCAAGGACACCCCCGCAGGGCCGTCGATCGTGGTCACGGCGGCCGCATTGTTTCTGCTGAGTTTTGTCCTGCCCCGTCGAGGGGTGTAGACTTGCTCGCTTTTTGCGCAATTAGAGAGTCGCAGGAATGAAGCCGTTCGCCTCCCGTTATCTGCTCCTTGTCGCATTTTCCCTGCTGCTGGGCGCCTGCCAGAGCACGCCGCCGGCTGAAGTGCCCGACGCCCGCGCCACGGCCATCGCACAGCTGCAGCAAAATATCGCCAGCAGCGAACTGGCCACCGCCGAAGACCAGTTGAGCGCCTTGCAGGCCCAGTCGCCCAACGACCCGCAGCTCGAGCAATACCAGCGCCAGCTGGCCGAAGCCTACCTGCAGCGCAGCCAGATCGTGTTGCAAAAGGGTGATGTCAACGCCGCCGCCACGGCCCTGAGCCGCGCCCGCGCGCTGATGCCCAAGGCACCGGCCCTGACCGGTGGCGTCGATGGCGCCATCACCCAGGCCCGTAAAGCCGAGCTGGAAAAAGCCGAAGCCGCGCTCAAGGCCGCTGAAGCCCGGCCGCCAGCCAAGCTGATCGACCCGGCCGCCGAGAGCAGCACCATTGCGCTGAACCTCAGCGATATCAAGCAACTGCGTCGGCAACTCGATGCGATCGCCGCCGATGTGGTGAATTACCAGTGCGACGTGAGCATCCAGGCGCCACGCACCGAAGACTACCCCTGGCTGAAGACCCTGCTGAGCAAGCGGGTGAAAAAGCTCGACGGCGAGTTCGACCTGCAGATCGAGCGGCAGATCCTGCGCCACATCCCGGCACAGATGGTGCTGACACCACGCAAACCCCAATAATACCACCTCTGTAGGAGCGAGCGGGCGGCGATCCGACTTGCCCGCGATAAACGCTAACGCGGTGCCAAACTCTTTCGCACGCAAGCTGTGCTCCTACAGAAGCGTCAGCAGCATCAGGCCGGAATCGCCTTGGCCTTCGGCTCCCGCTCCCAGACCCGGTGATGGGCAATCGCGTTGAAGAACGCCTTCAACGCCTGGGCATCCCCGCCGACGATCAACCCCGCATCCACTTCCAGCTTGAGCACATCCAGCAACTGCTTGGCCTCGCCCTGCAAGGCAATCGCCTTGAGGTGCTTGTAGGCTTCGAGCAGGTAATGCAGGGCCACGCCATTGCCGCTCAAGGCTTGTATCGACTGGGCGCCACCCGGCACGAACACCGCGTCGAACGCCACTGACGGTAGTCCTTCCATGGAAGCGTCCACCGGCAGGGTCTTGCCGTCCGCCGTGGTCACGGGCGCCGAGGTCGGGCCCAGCAACCTGGCGTGGGCGCCTTCGGCTTGCAGGGCCTTTTTCAAGGCGTCGATCGCCTTGCCGTCGACGCCGTTCGCCGCCAGGATCGCCACTTTGCGGGTCTTGATATCCCCCGACAGCAGGTTGGCCTGGCTCAGGGCCGGCGAGTGATCGAGGGACAGCTCAGGCACGTCGACCGTACCGCGCTTGGGTACCGGTAAGCCCAGGTTCTGCGCGACCCGCTTGGCCAGTTCGAGATCGATATTGGCCAGGATCTCGTTGACCTGCCGCGCGCGGATCCACTCACGCTCGACCTTGCCCAGCTCGAAGCTATAGGCGGCGATGATGTGTTCCTGCTCATGCGTGCTCATGCTCTTGAAGAACAGTCGCGCCTGGGAGAAGTGGTCGCTGAAGGACGGGCTGCGCTGGCGGATCTTGTGTGCGTCGATGCGCTCGTTGTAGCTCTCGAAACCGCCATCCTCGGCCGCGGGCGGCGTCTCTTTCGGCCAGCCGCCATCGATGGAATTGGGCTCGTAGGACGCCCGGCCCTTATCGATGGTGGTGCGGTGCATGGCGTCGCGCTGGCCATTGTGGAAGGGCGCCAGCGGGCGGTTGATCGGCAGCTCATGGAAGTTCGGCCCGCCGAGGCGGCTGATCTGCGTATCGGTGTAGGAAAATAGCCGGCCCTGCAGCAGCGGATCGTTGGAGAAGTCGATGCCCGGCACGATATGCCCCGGGCAGAAGGCAACCTGCTCGGTCTCGGCGAAGAAGTTGTCCGGGTTGCGGTTGAGCACCATCTTGCCCAGGGGCGTGATCGGCACCAGCTCCTCGGGGATCAACTTGGTCGGGTCGAGGATGTCGAAATCGAACTTGTGCTCGTTTTCCTCGACGATCACCTGCACACCCAGCTCCCACTCCGGGTAATCGCCGCTCTCGATCGACTCCCACAGGTCGCGGCGATGGAAGTCGGTGTCCTTGCCCGCCAGCTTTTGCGCCTCGTCCCAGACCAGGGAACAGGTGCCCACTGTCGGCCGCCAGTGGAATTTGACGAAGCTGGAGGTGCCTTCGGCATTGATGAAACGAAAGGTGTGTACGCCAAAGCCCTGCATGCTGCGCAGGCTTTTCGGAATCGCCCGGTCGGACATGGCCCAGATCACCATATGCGCCGATTCCGGCTGCAGCGACACGAAGTCCCAGAAGGTGTCATGGGCCGAGCCTCCGGTAGGGATCTCGTTGTGCGGCTCGGGTTTGACCGCATGGACGAAGTCGGGAAACTTGATCGCGTCCTGGATGAAGAACACCGGCATGTTGTTGCCCACCAGGTCGAAGTTGCCTTCGTCGGTGAAGAACTTCACGGCAAAACCGCGCACGTCGCGCACGGTGTCGCCAGAGCCGCGCGGACCCTGCACCGTGGAGAAGCGCACAAACACCGGGGTCTTCTTCCCCGGATCGCGCAGGAAGCCGGCCTTGGTCAGGGCCGAATGATTCTCGTAGGCCTGGAAGTAACCATGGGCGCCGACGCCACGGGCATGGACGATACGCTCCGGAATCCGCTCATGGTCGAAGTGCGTGATCTTCTCCCGCATGATGAAGTCTTCCAGCAGCGAGGGCCCACGGGCGCCGGCCTTCAGGGTGTTCTGGTTATCGGCGACCTTGACCCCCTGGTTGGTGCGCAACGCCTGTTCGGTGGCGTCGGAGCGGAAGGTCTCCAGGCTTTGCAACTTGCTGTTGGTGTTGCCGCGATCCAGGGTCTCGGTCCCGGCCAGCTGGCTTTTCGGTGCGCTTGGCTTCTTGCTACTCATCAGGCAAAACTCCTCGTTGGCGAAGCCCCGGCGGGGCGGGGCTTCATCGGTCAAAATCGCCAGGCACGGCACCTGGCTTTTTTCGAGTGGCTTATTGAGTGACTGATGAGGTTAGGCGCCGTTCCTTTTTTATGACCTTTGATCGCGTTATTGCCAAATCGAAGGATGAATACAAAATAAATGCTAAGAACCTCTATACGGACAGGCTAAAATGCGCGCCCGGCTAACCGCTGATCCTTTTCTAACGCGCCCCACAAGGTTCGCTACGTGATCGAGTTTCAAAACGTCCATAAAACCTACCGGGTCGCCGGTAAGGATATTCCCGCCCTGCATCCGACCAGCCTGAAGGTCGAGAACGGCCAGGTATTCGGCCTGATCGGCCATTCCGGCGCGGGCAAAAGTACCCTGCTGCGCCTGATCAACCGCCTGGAAAACCCCAGTGGCGGCAAGATCGTCGTCGACGACGAGGAAGTCACCGCCCTGGACGCCAACGGCCTGCGCCGCTTCCGCCAGCAGGTCGGGATGATCTTCCAGCACTTCAACCTGCTGGCCTCCAAGACCGTGGCCGACAACGTCGCGCTGCCGCTGACCCTGGCCGGCGAGCTGTCGCGCAGCGCGATCGACCAGCGCGTGGCCGAGTTGCTGGCCCGCGTCGGTCTTTCCGATCACGCCAAGAAATACCCAGCCCAGCTGTCCGGCGGGCAGAAACAGCGCGTCGGCATCGCCCGCGCCCTGGCGACCAAGCCGAAGATCCTGCTGTGCGACGAAGCCACCAGCGCCCTGGACCCGCAGACCACCGCGTCGGTCCTGCAACTGCTGGCCGAGATCAACCGTGAACTGAAGCTGACCATCGTGCTGATCACCCATGAGATGGACGTGATCCGTCGCGTCTGCGACCAGGTGGCGGTGATGGACGCCGGGGTGATTGTCGAGCAGGGCTCGGTGGCCGAGGTGTTCCTGCATCCCAAGCACCCGACCACCAAGCGTTTCGTCCAGGAAGACGAGCAGATCGATGAAAGCGAACAGCGCGACGACTTCGCCCACGTGCCGGGCCGCATTGTGCGCCTGACCTTCCAGGGCGATGCCACCTACGCGCCGCTGCTGGGCACCGTGGCCCGCGAAACCGGGGTGGACTACAGCATCCTCGCCGGCCGTATCGACCGCATCAAAGACGTCCCTTACGGGCAACTGACCCTGGCTATCACCGGCGGTGACATGGAGGCGGCCTTCGCCCACTTCACCGCGGCGGATGTCCACATGGAGGTGCTGCGCTAATGGAACTGCTGACAAGTTTCTTCGCCAATATCGATTGGTACGAAATCTGGCTGGCCACCGGCGACACCCTGCTGATGCTCGGTGGCTCGCTGCTGTTCACCGTGCTGCTGGGCCTGCCCCTGGGCGTGCTGCTGTTCCTCTGCAGCCCGCGCCAGTTGCTGGAGCAGAAGAGCCTCTACGCCCTGCTGTCGCTGCTGGTGAACATCCTGCGCTCGCTGCCGTTCATCATCCTGCTGATCGTGATGATCCCGTTCACCGTGCTGATCACCGGCACCTCGCTGGGTGTCGCCGGCGCGATCCCGCCCCTGGTGGTCGGCGCCACGCCGTTCTTCGCCCGCTTGGTGGAGACCGCCCTGCGCGAAGTGGACCGCGGCATCATCGAGGCCACCCAATCGATGGGCGCGACCACCCGGCAGATCATCACCAACGCCCTGCTGCCGGAAGCCCGTCCGGGTATTTTCGCGGCAATAACCGTGACAGCGATTACCCTTGTTTCCTACACCGCCATGGCGGGCGTGGTAGGCGCGGGCGGTCTCGGCGACCTGGCGATCCGCTTCGGTTACCAGCGCTTCCAGACCGATGTGATGGTGGTTACCGTGGTGCTGTTGCTGGTGCTGGTTCAAGTTCTGCAAACCGTCGGCGACAAGCTGGTGGTGCACTTTTCCCGAAAATAAGTCGGCCCTGGCCGGCAGGCGTCCGGCACCGGGCGCCTCACAAGGAGCTAGCTGGATGAAAAAACTACTCGTCGCTTTCGCCGCCGTTGTCGCGTTCTCCGCGCACGCCGCTGACACCCTGACCGTGGCCGCCACCCCGGTGCCTCACGCCGAGATCCTCGAATTCGTGAAGCCGGCGCTGGCCAAGGAAGGCGTGGACCTGAAGGTCAAGGTCTTCACCGACTATATCCAGCCGAACGTGCAGGTCGCGGAAAAGCGCCTGGACGCCAACTTCTTCCAGCACCAGCCATACCTGGATGAGTTCAACAAGGCCAAGGGCACCCACCTGGTAAACGTTGCCGGCGTGCACCTGGAGCCGCTGGGCGCCTACTCCAACAAGTTCAAGAAGCTCGAAGAACTGCCGGGCGGCGCCAACGTGGTGATCCCCAACGACGCCACCAACGGCGGCCGTGCCTTGCTGCTGCTGGCCAAGGCCGGCCTGATCAAGCTCAAGGATTCCAACAACATCCTGTCCACGGTCAAAGACATCACCGAGAACAGCAAGGACCTGAAATTCCGTGAGCTGGAAGCCGCGACCATCCCGCGCGTGCTGACCCAGGTCGACCTGGCGCTGATCAACACCAATTACGCCCTGGAAGCCAAGCTGGACCCGTCCAAGGACGCCCTGGTGATCGAAGGCAAGGACTCGCCTTACGTGAACATCCTGGTGGCCCGTCCTGACGACAAGGACTCGGACGCCATGAAGAAACTGGTTGCCGCTCTGCACAGCCCCGAGGTGAAGCAATTCATTCTCGAGAAATACAAAGGCGCCGTGGTACCGGCGTTCTGATCGATTGCAGAAATACAAACGGGGCGCCTCAAGGCGCCCCGTTTCGTTTCAGTTGCCTGCCGGGTTCCCTGTAGCCGCTGCCGCAGGCTGCGATCGGCTCCGCAGGAGACGCGCTCTTGAGGGCCTCGGAAGGTGCTCCGCACCTTATCGCAGCCTGCGGCAGCGGCTACAGGATTCAGGCGTCCCGGATTACTTGCGCTGCAACATCACCGGCAGCTGGGCCACCAGTTTCTGGTTGTTCAGCGGCGCGCGGATGAAGCCGCGCTGGGTGCCGTCCGGGCCGATCACCGCCAGGTTGCCGCTGTGGTCGACGGTGTAGTTGGGCTTGCTGGTGTCCGCTGGAATGAACGGAATGCTCACCGCGTTGGCGAGCTTCTGCACGTCCGCCACCGAGGTCGCGGTCAGGCCCTTGAAGTCCTTGTCGAAGTAGCCCAGGTACTGTTTCAGCTGCTGCGGCGTGTCGCGGTTCGGGTCGACGCTGACCAGCACCACCTGCAGGTTATCCACCGCCTCCTTGGGCAACTCGCTCTTGATCTGGCGCAGCTGGGCGAGGGTGGTCGGGCAGATGTCCGGGCAGAAGGTATAGCCGAAGAACAGCAGGCTCCATTTGCCCTTGAGCTCATTGAGCACCACCGGCTGGCCTTCCTGGTCGGTCATCTTTACATCCGGCAGGTTGCGGCTCTGGGGCAGCAGGATGATCCCGGCGTCGATCAACGCGGTCGGATCCCCCTGGTTCTTGCCGGTCAGCACTTTGTTGACGGTGAGCCCCAGCACCAGGGCCACCAGCGCCACGAGAATAAAGACGGTTTTCTGAGTTCGAGTCATAGGTTCAACAATAGGTAGTGGTCTACGAGCAGCGCGATAAACAGCAGGAACAAGTAATAAATAGAGTACTTGAAGGTGTTGATCGCCGCGTGCGGCCGACTGCCACGGTACAGCACCCAGGCCCATTGCAGAAAGCGCGCGCCCAGGCCAAGGGCACACATCAGGTAGAGCAGGCCGCTCATGTGGATCGCATAAGGCAGCAGGCTGACCGCCAGCAAGGCGCAGGTGTAGAGCAGGATATGCACCTTGGTGTAGTGCTCGCCATGGGTCACCGGCAGCATCGGGATATCGGCCTTGGCGTATTCCTCCTTGCGGTGAATGGCCAGCGCCCAGAAGTGCGGCGGGGTCCAGGCGAAGATAATCAGCACCAGCAACAGCGGTTCGGCCGTCACATGGCCGGTGGCCGCGACCCAGCCCAACAGCGGCGGCGCGGCCCCGGCCAGGCCGCCGATCACGATGTTCTGCGGGGTCGCCCGCTTGAGGAAGCCGGTGTAGATCACCGCATAACCGAGCAACGACGCCAGGGTCAGCCAGGCGGTCAGCGGGTTGGTGAACGCCAGCAGCAAGGCTTGCCCGGCGATGGCCAGCAGCAGGGCGAAACCCAGCGCCGCCGCCGGCGACACCCGGCCTTCGGCCAGCGGCCGTTTGTGGGTGCGCGCCATGACTGCATCGATCCGCCGGTCCACCACATGGTTCACCGCTGCCGCCGCGCCGGCGCACAGGGCAATGCCCAGGTTGCCGAACACCAGCACCGTCCACGGCACCCCGGCGCGGGTGGCGAGGAACATGCCCACCAGCGAGGTGATGAGCATCAGCACCACCACCTTGGGCTTGGTCAGCTCCAGGTAGTCACGCCAGATCGCCTGGCTGTGACGCTCGCCGATCAGAGTCGCCATGGCATCTCTCCTTTAATGGTTATGGGCCCGGCAGCGTGTTTGCGCGGGCTCAGGCGCCAGCCCAGCGGCAGGTGCGAGCGGGCGCGGACCAGGCTGGTGCGGGCGTGATAATTGACCAGCACCAGGGTCAGCAGCAGCGCCGCGCCGCCGGCGTTGTGCGCCACGGCCACCGGCAGCGGCAGGTGGAACAGCACATTGCTGATGCCAAGGGCGATCTGCGCCGCCAGCGCCACCAGCACCAGCCCGGCGAGGCGGGTCATGCCCACATGCTTGAGTTGCCAGGCCAGGCCGAGCAACACCAGGGTCACCAGCAGCGCGCCGATGCGATGGGTCAGGTGGATGGCCGTGCGCGCGTCACTGTCGAGCTGCCCGCCCAGGTAGTTGGGGCCGATGTGCTGGGTCAGGTGAAAGCCATTGGCGAAATCCACCGCCGGCCACCACTGGCCGTGACAGGTCGGCAAGTCGATGCAGGCCACCGCCGCGTAGTTGGAGCTGACCCAGCCGCCCAGGGCGATCTGCCCGATCACCAGCACCAGCCCGGCCGTGGCCCAGTATTGCAGGCGCCTGGGCACGATCAGCGCCGGCAGTACCCCGGACAGGCGTAGCGTCAGTAAAAACAGCAGGCTCAAGGTGGCGAAGCCGCCCAGCAGGTGCGCGGTGACGACTTGCGGCCACAGCTTGAGGGTCACCGTCCACATGCCGAACAAGGCCTGGGCGAACACCACCGACAACAGGAACAGCGGCAACTTCAACGGCTGCCCGGGATGATGCCGGTGGGTCCAGGAGCGTGCCGCCAGCAGCACGATCAACAGGCCCAGGGTGCCAGCGAAATAGCGGTGGATCATCTCGTTCCAGCCCTTGTGGGCTTCCACCGGGGTGTCGGGAAAATGCAGTTCGGCATGGGCCAGCTGGGCGTCGCTTTTCGGCACGCTGATGAAACCGTAGCAACCCGGCCAGTCCGGGCAGCCGAGGCCGGCGTGGGTCAGCCGGGTATAGGCACCGAGCAGCACCACGATCAGTGCCAGCAAGGTGGCAAACAAGGCGAGGCGAAATCCAGGTTTGGCCATGACGATGCCCTTATCCGATGTTCGACAGTTTCAGCAGATGACGCAGGTCGTTGAGCAGGTCCTTGCCCTTGACCCGGGCGTCGTAGCGCAGGACCAGATTGCCGTGCGGGTCGACGATCCACAGCAGCGGTGCGTCCTGGTCGCTGGCGCCCTTGGTGAAGGTCGGCAAGTCCAGTGGATAGCGTTGCAGTTGCGGGTATTCACGTTGCAGCTTGGCCTGGTAGTCGGCGTCCAGCGGCTGGGCGGCGGCCAGGGCGTGGCTGGCCCGGGAGGCGTCGCGGCCGAGGGAGATCTGGATCTGCCGCGCCAGGTACACCAGTTGCTGGCAATCCACGGCGCAGTCCCTGGGCGCGGTGACCAGGATCTGCCAGCGCGCCTCGTCGGCCTGGACCCCGATGTCGGCGCGGCTCTGGCCGTTGCCGATCAGCTCGCCGTGGTAGCTGCGGCTTTCCGGTACCCAGAACTGCAACTTGTACATGCCGGTGGCGAGGATCATCGGGCCGATCACCATGGCCACGATCAGCAGCAGCTGCCAGCGTCCGCGGCGCCGGTTGTGGGGCACCTGGGCCTCAGAAATGTTGGGTGGATTCATGGCCGCTCCCATGGTGTTTCTCCCTTGCGTTATGCCATCCGAGATAGAGGTACAAAGCGCACAGGGCCAGCGCCATGGCGAACCACTGCACGGCGTAGCCCAGGTGTTTTTCCGGCCCCATGGCCACTACCGGCCATTCGGTCAGGTAGGCGCCCGGGCCAGCCTCCTGGCGTAGCTCGTAGGCAAAGCCGCTGCGTCCCAGCTCGCTCCAGAGCCTGGCCGGATCGACCGTCGTCACCAGCCGCGGCCACTGGGCATTCAGGGGGTCGGCATGCAGTTGAAAGGTCGCGCCGGGGGCGACATAGACCCAGGCGTCGAGGTCCAGAGGTTGTTCGGGAGTACTGAACACCGGTGGCGTGCGCCGGTCCGGCCAGGGCAGCCAGCCCCGGTTGAGCAACAGCCATTGGCCGCTGGCCTGGTCGAGAAAGGGTTGCAGCAGTTCGACCCCGACCTTGCCCTCATGCATACGGTTATCCAGCAGCAGGCTGTGGGCCGCATCGAAGCGACCGTGTAACTGCACCCGACGGAACGCCGGGTCAGGGGCAGCCTGCAGCTCATCCAGGGTCAAAGGCTCAGCCACGCGCCGTTCGGCGTAGCTGGCCAGCAGCTCGCGTTTCTGTTCGCCCCGGCCCAGTTGCCAGAACCCGAGCGTCACCAGCACCGGCAGTAACGCCAGTACCACCAGGGTCGGCAGCATGCCCGGGCGAAAGCCGTTCATGGCAGCGCCCGAAAGTGGCGAGATCGACTGGCTATACTCAAGCGCATCGCGTTTCTCCCGGAGCCCACCATGCTTAAAGCGGCCATCGTCCTGTTGCTGATCGCCACGCTCATCAGCCTGTTCAGCGGCTTGTTCTTTCTGGTCAAGGACGACAGCAGCTCCCATCGCCTGGTCAGGTCGCTGACCGTGCGTGTGTGCCTGGCCGCGCTCACCGTCGGCTTGATCGCCTGGGGCTTCTTCAGCGGCCAGTTGGTGTCGCACGCGCCCTGGTAACGCCGCGCTCAGAGCACGTAGACGAAGACAAACAAGCCGATCCACACCACATCGACAAAGTGCCAATACCAACTGGCCGCCTCGAAACCGAACTGATGCTCGGCGTCGAAGTGCCCCTTCACGATGCGCATCAGCATCACAAACAAAATCAGCGTGCCGATGGTCACGTGGGCACCGTGAAAGCCCGTGAGCATGAAGAAGGTGGCGCCATAGATGCCCGATCCCAGGGTCAACCCCAGTTCGTGGTAGGCGTGCAGGTACTCCTCGGCCTGGAAGCCGAGAAAGGCACAGCCCAGCAGCACGGTGATCGCCAGCCAGATTTTCAGCGCGCCGCGGTGACCATTCTTCAGGGCGTGGTGGGCGATGGTCACAGTGACGCTGGAACTCACCAGCAGCACGGTGTTGAGCAGCGGCAGGCCCCAGGGACTGATGACTTCCTTGGGCGGCGGGAACAGCTTGGAATCGGGGTTTTCGAGCAATGGCCAGACGAACTCGAAGTTCGGCCAGAGCATGTGCGCGATGCCCTTGCTGCCTTCGCCGCCCAGGGCCGGGCCGGCGATATGGCGCACGTAGAACAGCGCGCCGAAGAAGGCGATGAAGAACATCACTTCGGAAAAGATGAACCAGCTCATGCCCCAGCGGAACGAGCGATCCAGCTGGGCGCTGTACAGGCCGGCGCGACTTTCCTTGATCACCGCGCCGAACCAGCCGAACAGCATGTAGGCCAGCAACAGGCCACCGACGAAGAAAATCAGCGGGCCATGGGATTCCGGGCGCGCGGCCTTGAGGTCGTTGAACCAGGTAGCCAGGCCGAACACCGTAACGAACATGCCCACCGTGGCGATGATCGGCCACTTGCTCTGGGCGGGAACGTAATAATGCTCATGAGTTGCCATTTATTGTTCTCCTTATCGGGCACCGTCTTAACCGCCGGTGTTGGTGCTCACGGCCACCGGTGGATGACGCGCGGTGATATCGAACAGCGTGTAAGCCAGCGTCAGGTGCTTCACATCCTTGGGCATGTCGCGGTCAACGATGAAACGTACCGGCATCTCGATCTGCTGACCGGGCTGCAGCACTTGCTGGGTGAAACAGAAGCATTCGGTCTTGTGGAAATACATCGCGGCGCTGCTCGGCGAAATGCTCGGGATCGCCTGGGCGCTCATCGGGCGGTCGCTGGGATTGCGGGCGATGAAGATCATCTCGTTCACCGCGCCTGGATGAACCACGATGTCGTCGGCCTTGGGATAGAAGTCCCAGACCATGTCGATCGCGTTGGTCGACAGGAACTGCACGCGCACCTGGCGCGAGACATCCACTTGCTGCTCGCCGGAATACTGCCCGCCGGTCTTGCCGTTGATGCCCAGCGCCTTGCACATCACGTCGTAGATCGGCACCAGGGCAAAACCGAAGACGAACATCGCCGCCACCACCAGCAACAGGCGGGTGACCAGCTTCTTCATCGAGATCTCGGCCATCAGCAACCTCCTGCTGCTTCAGAGGCGAGCGGGCAGCGCGGCAGGCTGTTCATTTCACTTCCGGCGGCGTGGTGAAGGTGTGGTAAGGCGCCGGCGACGGCACGCTCCACTCCAGCCCTTCGGCACCGTCCCAGGGCTTGGCCGGCGCGGGTTGGCCGCCACGGATGCACTTGATGACGATGAACAGGAAGAAGATCTGCGTCGCGCCGAAGGTGAACGCGCCGATGGACGACACCATGTTGAAATCGGCGAACTGCAGGTTGTAGTCCGGGATCCGCCGCGGCATCCCCGCCAGGCCAACGAAGTGCATCGGGAAGAACGCCATGTTCATGCCGATGAAGGACAGCCAGAAGTGCAGCTTGCCCAGGGTTTCGTCGTACATGTGCCCGGTCCACTTCGGCAGCCAGTAATAAGCCGAGGCGAAGATGCCGAAGATGGCGCCCGGCACCAGCACATAGTGGAAGTGCGCGACCACGAAATAGGTGTCCTGGTACTGGAAGTCCGCCGGGGCGATGGCCAGCATCAGCCCGGAGAAGCCGCCGATGGTGAACAGGATCACGAAGGCCACGGCGAACAGCATCGGCGTCTCGAAGGTCAGCGAGCCCTGCCACATGGTGCTGACCCAGTTGAAGACCTTGACCCCGGTCGGCACCGCGATAAGCATCGTGGCGTACATGAAGAACAGCTCGCCCACCAGCGGAATGCCGACCACGAACATGTGGTGCGCCCAGACGATGAACGACAGGAAGGCGATACTCGCAGTGGCGTAGACCATCGAGGTGTAGCCGAACAACGGCTTGCGCGAGAAGGCCGGGATGATCGCGCTGACGGCACCGAAGGCCGGCAGGATCATGATGTACACCTCGGGGTGACCGAAGAACCAGAACACATGCTGGAACAGCACCGGATCGCCGCCGCCGGCGGCGCTGAAGAAGCTGGTGCCGAAGTGGATGTCCATCAGCATCATGGTCACGCAGCCGGCCAGCACCGGCATCACCGCGATCAGCAGGAACGCGGTGATCAGCCAGGTCCAGACGAACAGCGGCATCTTCATCAGGGTCATGCCGGGCGCACGCAGGTTGAGGATGGTGGCGATCACGTTGATCGCGCCCATGATCGAGCTGATGCCCATCAGGTGGATGGCGAAGATGAAGAAGGTCACGCTTTCCGGCGCGTAGGTGGTGGACAGCGGGGCGTAGAAGGTCCAGCCGAAGTTGGGTCCGCCACCGGGCATGAACAGGGTCGAGACCAGCAGCAGGAACGCCGCCGGCAGCAACCAGAAACTGAAGTTGTTCATCCGTGGCAGGGCCATGTCCGGCGCGCCGACCATCAGCGGGATCATCCAGTTAGCCAGGCCGACGAAGGCCGGCATCACCGCGCCGAAGACCATCACCAGGCCATGCATGGTGGTCATCTGGTTGAAGAATTCCGGCTGCACGATCTGCAGGCCAGGCTGGAACAGCTCGGCGCGGATCACCATGGCGAACGAGCCGCCGAGCAGGAACATGGAGAAGGCGAACCACAGGTACAGGGTGCCGATGTCTTTGTGGTTGGTGGTCAGCACCCAGCGCATCAGGCCCTTGGCGGGGCCGTGGGTGTGGTCGTGATCGCCAACGATGGCATGACCCTGTTCGTCGCTCACAGCGTTCATGGCCTGTCTCCTGTAAACGGGTGGGCTGGACGATCGAGGGCGGCACGCCCTGATCGGCTGCGGGAACACGCAATGGACCGGGTCATTTGCTTTGCGCCTGTTTCAGAGCCAGGACATCCTTGGGCGTCACCATGTCGCCCTTGTTGTTGCCCCAGGCGTTACGTTCGTAGGTGATCACCGCTGCCAGGTCGACTTCCGACAGCTGCTTGCCGAACGCCGCCATGGCGGTGCCGGGCTTGCCGTGGAAGACGATGTTCAAGTGATCCGCCACCGGCCCGGTGGCGATCTTCGAGCCCTTGAGCGCCGGGAACATCGGCGGCAGGCCCTGGCCTTCGGCCTGGTGACAGGCCACGCAGGTGGTGTGGTAGACCTTGTCGCCACGGGCCACCAGCTCTTCGAGGGTCCATTCCTTGCTGGTCAGTTCCTTGAGCTTGAGGGCTTCGGCCTTGCGTTCGCCCAGCCAGGTGTCGTAGTCGGCCTGGGTCTTCACGTCGACCACGATCGGCATGAAGCCATGGTCCTTGCCGCACAGCTCGGCGCACTGGCCGCGATACAGGCCGGGCTTGTCGACCCGGGTCCAGGCTTCGTTGACGAAACCGGGGATCGCATCGCGCTTGACCGCAAAGGCCGGGACCCACCAGGAATGGATGACGTCGGCGGAGGTCACCAGAAAGCGCACCTTGGCGCCGATCGGCAGCACCAGCGGCTGATCGACTTCCAGCAGATAATGTTCGCCCTTGGCGCTCTGGTTATGAATCTGGTCGGCGGGAGTGGTCAGGTTGCTGAAGAACTCGACGTCCTGGCCCAGGTATTTGTAGTGCCACTTCCACTGATAGCCAGTGATCTGGATGTCCACATCCGGTTCGCTGGCGTCGTACATCTTGATCAGGGTCGCGGTGGCGGGAACGGCCATGGCCACCAGGATCAGCAGCGGCACCACGGTCCAGAGGATTTCCACCGTCGTGCTTTCGTGGAACTTGGCGGCCACCTGGCCGGTGGAGCGGCGGTGCAGGATCATCGACCAGAACATGGCGCCAAAGACAATGACGCCGATCACCACACAGATCCAGAAGATGGTCATGTGCAGGTCGAATACCGCGTGACTTATATCAGTCGCTCCAGGCGCCATATTCACGGTCCAGGCGCCATGCGCCTGGCTGAATACCGACCACAACAGGAGGCCCATCCAGACTTGTGGATGTCGCATCATTGCGGGTTCCCCTTATCGTTCTTGTTATCCCGCCGGCTTGCACCTGCGGCCAAGGGAGCGGCTGCCTAGACTACGAACTTAAACCGCCGAGCCTTCGCTGCGCATGCAGTCAGGCGTCATCAGCTAACTTCATTCAGACCCGAGTATAGACAGCGACTTCGACCTCGCAATGCGGTGCCGTAAATCCACTGAAACAGTTTGCCGCTGCCTTATAGGCCACGGTTGGAAAGGGATAGGGGATGAATGATGGCGAAGCGATATAACCCAGACGACTAACCATGAAATAATTATGAAAAATACGTCTTAAGCGATTTCGTGAGCAGGCTAACTTATGTCTTCCCTAATTAATTGCCCTTGTTTCCTGGAGTATTCATGAACACCGCCGCATTGCGCGAGCAGATCCAACGAGCCCATCAACATGAGTCCGGCACCGGGCAATTACGCCGTCAGCTGGAAACCCAATTGCCACACCTGCACCCCGCCATCCAGCTCCCCGAAGTGGACGCCCAGGGGGTGATGACCCGTTTTGTCGCCGCTTATATCGATCAGGTTCCCGACCTGCTGGACGCCGCCAACGAAGTTGCGCGCGAAGCCGGTATCGAGTCGCAGATCAAGCCGGTGCTGAAGATCGCCGAGCAGTTCTTCCTCCAGCCGCCCGCCATCATGGCCGGCCACGAAGGCCTAGACAGCCTGTTGGACGAAGCCTATCTGGCCCATCGCCTGGTGGAGGAGGTCAACGACCTGTACATCACCCATTTCGGCCAGCCGCTGATTCCCCTGGACACCACGGTGGCCAACCTGATCGCCCACCAGTTGATCGGCGAAACCTTCGCCAACCAGCTGGACGAAGCGGTGCACCATGCGGTCGACGCGATGCTCGACGAAGAGAGCTTCGCCCTGGAGTCGGTCGAGGCCTACCGGGAAAAGCTCAACAGCCCCGACACCGATGCCGCCTGGAAACGCTGGCCGTGCCTGTCGCGCCAACTGGGCGTGGAACTGGAACTCGACCAGCCGGCTGCCTGATGATTGCAGGTAGCGGCCCTGTAGCCGCTGCCGCAGACTGCTATCGACCGGCACGGTCGCAGCGATATCACCGACGCTGAAGGCCCTTCGGACCTTATCGCAGCCTTCGGCAGCGGCTACAGGGCCACACACTTACGCCCGGCTCAGGCCTTTGGCCTCCAGCTTCGAGGCCGGGCTCACGCCCACATTGGTGTGCAAGCGCCCCTCCAGGCGGCGCTTCAACCCGCGCGACTCGATCACCAGCTTCGAGCCCTTGGCCGCATTGGCCCGTCCCCACTCCTCGAGCAGCTCCAGGCAGGCATGGTCGATGTAGCCCAGGTTATTGAGCGGCACATGCACGGTGGTGCCCGCTGGGATACTGCCCAGCGCCTGGGTCAGGGCCGGCACCTTGAGGAAGGTCGCGGCGCCCACCAGGCGCAGCTCCATTTCGCCTTCGGCCGGCAGGTCCACCAGGCTGATCTTCAGCCGCGAAGCGCCCCAGGCCAGCTTCACCAGGGTCAGGCCGAAACCGATCAGCACACCGGTCAGCAGGTCGGTGAAGACAATCGCCAGTGCGGTCACGCCGTAGGTCAGCATCGGCATCGGCCCATAACGACCCAGCTTGCGGAACGACTTGAGGTCCACCAGCTTGAACCCGGTGTACACCAGTACGCCCGCCAGGCTGGCCACCGGAATGCTTTGCAGCACGCTGGACAGCAACAGCACGAACGCCAGCAGCCACAAACCGTGGAAGATCGCCGACAGCCGCGTGGTCGCGCCCGCCTGGACGTTGGCCGAGCTGCGCACGATCACCCCGGTCATCGGCAGGGCGCCGAGCAATCCGCAGAGCATGTTGCCGATCCCTTGCGCCGACAGTTCACGGTCGAAATCCGAGCGCGTACCGCTGTGCATGCGATCCACCGCGGCGGCGGACAGCAGGGTTTCGGCGCTGGCGATAAAGGCCACGGCAAAGGCCGCGATCAGCAGTGTCGGGTCCGCCAGGTTGAGCAGGTCGGCCGGCCGCAGCCAGTCGATCGCCTCGGTAAGATTTTCCGGCACCTCGACCCGCTTGACCTGTAGCGCCAGGGCCAGGCTGGCAAAGGTCGCCAGGCCGACGCCCAGCAGGGCGCCGGGGATGAAGCGCAGCGAATGCGGGCGCAGTTTTTCCCACAGGAACATCACCGCCATGGTCGACAGGCCGAGCAGCCCGGCCTGCCAGCCAAAGCCACCGCCCAGGCTGGGCAAGGCCTGGGCCACCGCCTCGGGGAAGCCCGCGAGGTTATCCAGGCCGGACGCCTGGGGCTGGGCGTCGAGCATCACGTGCACCTGGGAGAGCACGATCAACACCCCGATCCCGGCAAGCATGCCGTAGACCACCGCCGGCGCCGTGACCCGAAACCAGCAACCCAGGCGCAGGCGCCCGGCCACCAGTTGCAGGAAACCCGCCAGCAGCAGGATCGGCCCGAGCATGGCGATACCGTGCTGGCGCACCAGCTCGAACACCAGGACCGCCAGCCCCGCGGCCGGACCGCTGACCTGCAAGGGCGAGCCGGCCAGCCAGCCCACCACCAGGCCACCGATGATCCCGGTGATCAACCCCTTGGCCGGCGGCATGCCGGAAGCGATGGCGATACCCATGCACAAGGGCAGGGCCACCAGAAACACCACCACGGAAGCGAGCAGCTCCCGTGGCAAAACAGCTTTCAATTGTGCTGCACGCATGATGATTCTCCCGAAGCTTTCTTCAGGCGTGGCAAAGCCTGACCGCGCGGACGGCAGTCATGGCTGAACCCCACTGGGATTTAGGAGGATTTAGAAGCGCGCTTTAGGCGTCGCAACCGGGATCGGATGGCGTCCGTCCAACGGCAGGAAACACCCTTGATCCGCGTCGTAGGCTTTGATTTCGCTGGTTTCGATGTTGTACACCCAGCCATGGATGAACAACTGACCGTTGGCCATGCGCGAAGCCACCGAAGGGTGGGTGCGCAAATGCTGCAACTGGGCGATGACGTTCTCTTCGGTCAGCACATGCATGCTGGCGTTCTCGTCGGCGCAGTCGCAGTTCTCCTGGACCATGGTCTTGGCCACTTCGGCGTGGCGCAGCCAGGCTTTGACCGTCGGCATCTTTTCCAGGCTCTGCGGGTTGAGCACCGCGCGCATGGCGCCGCAGTCGGAATGGCCGCAAACGATGATGTGGTGCACACCCAGGGCCATGACCGCGTATTCGATGGCCGTGGACACACCGCCGTTCATCTGCCCGTAAGGCGGTACCACGTTACCGACGTTGCGGGTCACGAACAGGTCGCCCGGGGCGCTCTGGGTAATCAGTTCGGGGACGATGCGCGAATCCGCGCAGGCAATGAACATCGCACGCGGCCGCTGGGCCGTGGCGAGTTTCTTGAACAGTTCTTCCTGCTGTGGGAAGACCTCGTGATGAAAATGCAAAAAGCCGTCAACGATTATCTGCAGCGCTGCATCGGCGCTTTCGGCGACCTCCGGGGACGCTGAAGCCGACGCAGCCAACGGCTGTTTATCCTTGTCACTCATGATTCATCCTCTTTTGACGGATTAGGCTCTGTCGAAAAGTGGCTGCACTCGGTCATGCTGCGTTAAAAACAGGCTCGGAATGCTCATGTAGGCCCCTACACTCCGCTTCCTCGCCTGTTTTTGCCTTGCCTGACCTTCGCTCGCCGACTTTTCGCTCAGACCCTTAGGTGAATTTTCCAGTTTTATCCGGCACGACGCCAGCGATTGATTAAAAAACAACCAGGCCGCTGACAGCGACCCATCGGTCACTTGGTGAACAAGGTAGCCTTCCAAACTTAACTCAAACTGAACCGGCCGCTCTAAAACGCCACTATTGGCGATGCAAAAAGGTGACCAGCGTATAGACGACGGTGCATCGGCTCTACTCCACCATAGGCCAATACCTCCTAGGCTCTGTACGAAAAGTGGCTGCACGCTGGGCGCCTTCGGCGCTACGCAGGCCATGCTGCGCGCTAGACGCCTGCGGCGTTACGCAGAAACAGGCTCGTGCGCGAGTCCGATCGGAATGCTCATTTAGGTCCCTAAAGTCGAACGCGACCCCGGCCGTTCCTCGCCTGTTTTGATTCGCTGCGCTCACCCTTCGGGCCAGCCCTTGGCTGTTACTCCCGCTGGTCGTTGCGCCTTGCCTGACCTTCGCTCGCCGACTTTTCGTACAGACCCTAGAGCAACGACATCTGCCCTCCCGGCGGACAGAACGCCGTGCAGTCGAGGTTGTAGCCTTCGCGCCGATCGAGCCCCAGGCGTTTGCTGGCCTTGGCGAAACGCTGCGCCAGCAGGGCCGCGAAGGGGCCTTCGCCGCGCATCCGTGCGCCAAAACGGCTGTCGTACAGCTCGCCGCCGCGACACTGGCGGATCAGGCTCAGGACATGGGCCGCCCGCTGCGGATAGTGAGCGTTGAGCCATTCCTCGAACAGCGGCGCCACTTCCAGGGGCAGGCGCAGCATCATGTAGGCGGCGCTTTGCGCGCCCGCGGCATGGGCTTCGGCGAGCAGGCTTTCCAGCTCGCTGTCGTTGATCATCGGAATCATCGGCGAACACAGCACGCCCACGGGAATCCCCGCCTCGCGCATCACCCGGATCGCCCGCAACCGCGCCTTGGGCGCCGCCGCCCGGGGTTCGAGGATGCGCTTGAGCTCGTCGTCCAGGGTGGTCAGGCTGATCATCACCGCCACCAGCCGCTGCTCGGCCAGTTCGGCCAACAGGTCGAGGTCGCGCAGGATCAGCGAGCCCTTGGTGACAATGGTCACCGGATGCCGGTAGCGCAGCAGCACCTCCAGGGTCCGCCGGGTCAGCTGGTGCTCGCGTTCGATGGGCTGGTAGGGGTCGGTGTTGGACCCCAGGTTGATCGGCGCGCACTGGTAGCCGGGCTTGGACAGCTGCTGTTCGAGCATCGCCGCGGCATTGGTCTTGGCGATCAGCTTGGTCTCGAAGTCCAGCCCCGGCGACAGGTCCCAATAGGCGTGGCTGGGCCGCGCATAACAGTAAATGCAGCCGTGCTCGCAACCACGATAGGGGTTGATGGAGCGGTCGAAGGGCAGGTCCGGCGAGCTGTTGCGGGTAATGATGGATTTCGCCGTCTCAAGGCGCACCTCGGTGCCCTGGGTCAGCGGGGCTTCCTGGTACCAGCCGTCGTCGAAGGCCACCGAGCGCTGGGGCGCAAAACGGTTGTGCGGATTGGTCGCGGTGCCACGGCCGCGTGGGGGCAGGGGGCTGGACATGGGCAGGCACTCTATTACTGTATTTATATACAGTAATAGAGGTTTGAGCTGTTGCAAAGCGCCGTCGGGCAGAGCACGCCGTTGGCGCTGATTGCATAGCGGTCGATCAGCCGCCGCTGTGCTTCGTCACCTGCCCCAGGTCGTCGTTCGAGGTGCTTTGCAGGTCGCCCTTGCGCAGTCCCGCCACATCCGCGGCCTTCACCTCGGAACCCTGGTTGCCCCAGCTGGTGCGGATGAAGTTGACCACATCGGCCACCTCCTGGTCCGACAGGCGCCAGGCGAAAGCCGGCATGGTGAAGGTCGATGGCGCGGTATGGGTCGCCGGCAAGGTACCGCCCTTGAGCACGATGTGGATCAAGGACGTGGCATCGGCGCTTTGCAGCACCGGGTTGCCCGCCAGCGCCGGGAACACCCGGGTATAGCCATGGCCGTCGGTACGGTGGCACGCCGCGCAGTTGTCGATGTACACCGCCGCCCCCGGCTTGCTGTCGTCACCTTTCCACAACGCCTCGGCCACCGCCTTGTCGTACTGGTGCGGCTGGTCGTTGGCGTCCACCGCCGGCAGCGACTTGAGGTAACGGGCGATGGCCGTCAGGTCGTCCGCAGACATGTATTGCATGCTGTGCACCACCACGTCGCTCATGCCACCGAACACCGCGCCGCGGTCGCTGCGACCGGTCTTGAGGAACTGCACCAACTGCTCTTCGCTCCAACTGCCGAGGCCGTCCTTGTGGTCACCGCGCAGGCTCTTGGCGATCCAGCCTTCCAGCGGCGCGCTGCCGGCCAGGAAGTCGCTGCCTTCGCTGGCGCTCAGGGCTTTCTCCTGCATGGTCAGGGCGCGCGGCGTGTGGCAGGCGCCACAGTGGCCGAGGCCTTCCACCAGATAGGCACCGCGGCTGACCACCGGGTCTTGCGCAGCCTGCGCCTGGCCGCTGCCTTGCGCGCCCGCTACGCTCGGCGCGAACATCCAGCGCCAGCCCGCCAGCGGCCAGCGCATGCTCAGCGGCCAGGGGATGTCGCTGTCGCGGTTCTCCTGGACCACCGGCGCCACGCCTTGCATGAAGTAGGCATACAGCGCCTGCATGTCGGCGTCGCTGACCCGCGCATAGGACGGGTAGGGCATGGCCGGGTACAGGCTGCTGCCGTTCTTGGCCACACCGTGGCGCACGGCCTTGTCGAAGTCGTCGAAGCTGTACTCGCCGATGCCGGTCTTGTCCGGGGTGATGTTGGTGGAATAGATCGTGCCGATCGGGGTTTCCATCGGCAGGCCGCCGGCAAACGGCTTGCCGTCCTTGGCGGTATGGCAGGCCACGCAGTCACCGGCACGGGCCAGGTATTCGCCCTGCTTGATCAAGGCTTGCCGATCGGTTTCGGCGGCGCAGAGGGAAGCGCTGCCGAGCAGCGCCAGGGTCGCGATAACGAGGGTTTTCATGGTCATCGCTCCTTATGCCTGGACCAGCGGGCCGGGGTTTTTCAGGTACTGCTCGCGGATCGCGCGGGCCGACCAGTAGGTCAACGCGGCCACCAGGCCGGTCGGGTTGTAGCCCAGGCCCTGGGGGAAGGCCGAAGCGCCCGGGACGAACACGTTGTGCACGTCCCAGCTCTGCAGGTAACGGTTCAAGGCACTGGTTTTCGGGTCGGTGCCCATGATCGCGCCACCGTTGAGGTGGGTGGTCTGGTAGGACGCGGTGTTGAAGTGCTCGCCGACCTTCTTGCCCAGCACCGCGATGGCCTTGGGGTTCATCGCCTCGGCGATCTTGCCCATCTTCTCGACCATGAAGCGGTTCATCTTGATGTCGTTTTCCTGCCAGTCGAAGGTCATGCGCAGCAGCGGCAAGCCGTAGGCGTCGCGGTACACCGGGTCGAGATCGAGGTAGTTGCCGCGGTAGGACTGGTGGGCACCGTGGGCGTCCATCGACACCTGGTGGGTGTAGTAGTCGGCGGTGGCCTTCTTCCAGGCGCTGCCCCAGGCCGGGGTGCCCGGCGGGTTGGAGGTGCCGGCGATCGGCCGGCTGCCGGCCTGGTTGACCCAGAACGGCGAGCCACCGACGAAGCCGTGGGGGCCGTGGTCGAAGTTGTCGGCGTTGAAGTCGTCCACCGCCACGCCATTGCCGCCGGCGCCGATGAAGTTGTTGGTGTGCACGTCCTTGTCGAAATAGGCCTTGATGGTGGCCATGTTCTGGTAGGCGAAGTTCTTGCCCACCACGCCTTCGCCAGTGATCGGGTCGTACGGCTTGCCGATGCCGGACAGCAGCATCAGGCGCACGTTATGGAACTGGAAGGCGCCGAGGATCACCAGGTCCGCCGGCTGCTCGATCTCCCGGCCCTGGCCGTCGACGTAAGTGACGCCGGTCGCCTTGGTCTTGGTGCTGTCGAGGTTGACCTTGAGCACGTGGGAGTTGGGGCGCAGCTCGAAATTCGGCAGCGGCTTGAGGGCCGGCAGGATGTTCACGTTCGGCGAAGCCTTGGAGTACATGTAGCAGACGTAGCCGCTGCAGAACCCGCAGAAGTTGCACGGCCCCATTTGCGCGCCATAGGGGTTGGTGTACGGCCCCGAGGTGTTGGCCGACGGCAGGTTGTAGGGCTTGTAGCCGACTTCGCCGGCGGCCTTCTGGAACAGCTGGGCGGAGTAGGTGTTCTTCTGCGACTCCAGCGGGAAATGCTCCGAACGGTCCGGCGCGTAAGGGTTGCCGCCCTTGCCTTCACCGACCAGCTGGCCTTTCACGGTCCAGGCCTGGCCCGAGGTGCCGAAGACTTTTTCCGCGTAGTCGAAGAACGGCTCCAGTTCTTCGTAGGTGACGCCGAAGTCCTGGATGGTCATGTCCTTGGGGATGAAGTGCTTGCCGTAGCGTTCTTCATAGTGGCTGCGCATACGCAGCTCGATCGGGTCGGCGCGAAAGTGCACGCCGGACCAGTGCAGACCGGCGCCGCCGACGCCGTTGCCCGGCAGGAACGCGCCCAGCTGGCGGTTCGGCAGGGCCACGTCGTTGACGCTGTGGCGAATGGTCACCGTCTCCCGGGAGATGTCCTGGAAGAGCTTCTTGCGCACGCTGTAGGTGAGTTCGTCGATCACCTGCGGGTAGTTGCCGTCCGGGTAGGTGTCCTGCATCGGCCCGCGCTCCAGCGCCAGCACGTTGAGCCCGGCCTCGGTCAGCTCCTTGGCCATGATCGCGCCAGTCCAGCCAAACCCCACGATCACCGCGTCGACCTTCTTCATTACCGTTGCCATGCTCAAGCCCTCTCGCCGCGAATCGACACTGCCGGGAAAGGGTATTGCTCGTTGCGTTCCACCCAGTCCATGAAATCGGCGCGAGCGCCAGGGAAGCCGATCAAGGTCCAGCCGACCATGCCTTTATTGCCGCCGTGGATCGGGTCGCAGAAGAACCCTTCCTTGGTGTTTTGCAGCAAAAGATTGAAGAAAATCTTCGGCGGAACGCTGTCGAATGTGGGCTTTCCCGCTTCGAGCTGCTTGAGCAAATCGTCTCGGGTAGCGCTGTCTTGCGCGGCAAATGTTTTACCGTTGAAGGCTTTCGACCATGCATCCGTCGCGGCAATGCCCAGGCGATAGATCTCCTTGGGCACCAGTTTGCTCTGCCAGCCCATCTCCGGCGCCGCGTCGGCGTTGAACGGACCTTGCATGTACCACAGGGCACCCGCGGCGTAGGGGGTGTTCATCTGTCGGTCGATGTATTCCGGCACACCGGCTTCCAGGGCGCCCGGGCCTTGTTCGTCGGCCGGGATCAGGCGCTCTACCGCGGCCTGGACAAAGGCCCACTCTTCGGCGGTGAAATAGGTCGGCTGGTAAGCCTCGGTGCTGGCCGGGGTTCGGGCCGGCTCCACCGGCTTGGGCGCTTCGGGGGCGGCCATCAGCATCGAGCTGCCAAGACCGGTACTGGCGACCGTGACCACCGGGATCAAGGTCAGGGATTTGCGCAGAAACTCACGCCGCGGGTTGTCTTGATCGTGATCAGACATGGGGGTGCACCTCACACTAGGCATTCACGGGTTGGGCAGCCGCGTCATGGCGTGGCTTGTCGTTCTGGCGGCGATTGGGAGCGCCGGGGAAACACAGTTCAGCAAACTTTGGTTACAAATGGTAGCAGGCTAAGCATTCGAATAAATCGTTTGCGTTGCAAAAAAGTCGCGATTGCCGAGAAAAAACCTCTATTGCCGCGGCTTCACGTTTCTTTGACGAGCGCCTCACAGGACGTTGACCGGCCCGGATGGAAGCTAGGCTCCATCCATCCCCATTTCCGGTCACGGCCTTGCGCATGCACAACTTTCGTACCCTTCCCGCCCTCTGCCTGTCCCTGCTGACGCTGCTTGCCTGGCCCCAGGCCCAGGCCGCCGAAACCGGCGCGACCCGCCCGGCCCAGTGGGCCCAGCCGGTGGAAACCCACTACAACCTGTACCAGATGTCGCCGACGCTCTACCGCAGCGCCTTGCCGGACAGCGGCGCCGTGCCTTTGCTGGAAAAGCTCAAGGTGGGCACGGTGATCAACTTCCTGCCGGAGTCCGACGCCAGCTGGCTGCAGGCCCCGGCAATCAAGCAGGTGCAATTGCCTTACCGGACCAATCACGTTGACGACGCCGATGTGCTGGCGGCCTTGCGCGCGATCCAGAACGCCGAAAGCGAGGGTCCGGTGCTGATGCACTGCAAGCACGGCTCGGACCGCACCGGCCTGATGTCGGCGATGTATCGGGTGGTGGTTCAGGGCTGGAGCAAGGAGGAGGCGCTGAATGAAATGACCGGAGGCGGGTTTGGCGACAGTTCCCACTTCAAGGACGGCATTCGCTACATGATGCAGGCCGATGTCGACAAGTTGCGCACCGCCCTGGCCAATGGCGATTGCAGCACCAGCGTGTTCGCCATCTGTTCGGTGAAAAGCTGGTTCGAGACGGTGAGCGTCAGCAAGCCGGCGAATTGAGCAAGGAAAGGGGGTCGATGCGCTCCTGTAGGATCGAGCTTGCTGGCGATAGCGGCGCAGCAGACACACCGCGGCGCCCTGATCGCCAGCAAGCTTGGCTCCTACACAAGCCTGGGGGTTACTTCGCGTCGTCGGTCTTTTTCTTCAACTTGGGGTTGGGGAAAAACTGCACCGACTGGACCTTGGCATCCGGCGCCTTGAGGGCCGTGGTGTTGACCCGCGTGCCCAGTTCCTTGGGCACCGACAGCCCCTGTTCATTCAGGGTGTCGGAATAACCGCAGGCCACGCACTCGCGATGGGGAACGTCGTCTTCGCTCCACATCATCAACTTGTCCTGCTCGCTGCACGCCGGGCAGACCGCCCCGGCGATAAAGCGTTTTTTCGTCTTCACTGGCCCCTCGCTCATGCCGCTGCGTCCTCGGTGAGGCCGCTGTGGCGCAAGAGTGCGTCAATCGACGGTGCGCGTCCGCGGAAGTCGACGAACAGCACCATCGGCTCCTGGGAACCGCCACGGGCCAGGATCGCCTCGCGGAACGCGCGACCGGTCTCGGCATTCAGCACGCCTTCTTCCTCGAACTTCGAGAAGGCATCGGCCGACAGCACTTCGGCCCACTTGTAGCTGTAGTAACCCGCCGCGTAACCGCCGGCGAAGATGTGCGCGAAGCTGTTGGGGAAGCGGTTGTAGGCTGGCGGACGCATCACCGAGACCTCGTCGCGCACGCCTTCGAGCACTTGCAGCACGCTACGGCCGTCACCATGGGTGGCATGCAGTTCGAAGTCGAACAGCGAGAATTCCAGCTGGCGCACCATCATCAGGCCGGACTGGAAATTTTTCGCCGCGAGCATTTTTTCCAGCAGGTCCTGGGGCAGCGGCTCGCCGGTTTCATAGTGACCGGAGATCAGCGCCAGGCCTTCCGGCTCCCAGCACCAGTTCTCCATGAACTGGCTCGGCAGCTCCACCGCGTCCCAGGCCACGCCGTTGATGCCGGAAACGCCGGCATGTTCGACGCGGGTCAGCAGGTGATGCAGGCCATGGCCGAATTCGTGGAACAGGGTGGTGACTTCATCGTGGGTCAGCAGGGCAGGCTTGCCGCTGTCGGCCGGGGTGAAGTTGCATACCAGGTTGGCCACCGGGCTTTGCAGTACACCGTCAATGGTGCGGCGACGGTCACGGGCGCCGTCCATCCAGGCACCGCCACGCTTGTTGGCGCGGGCATACAGGTCGAAGAAGAAACGCCCCACGTGCTGGCCGTTTTCCTTGATCTCGAACAGGCGTACATCCGGGTGCCAGCTGTCGAAGCCTTTCAGTTCGGCGATCTCGATGCCGTACAGGCGCTGGACGATGGCGAACAGGCCGCCGAGTACCTTGTCGATCGGGAAGTAGGCGCGCAGGGTTTCCTGGGCCACGCTGTAGCGCTGCTCGCGCAGCTTCTCGCCGTAGAAACCGCTGTCCCAGCTTTGCAGGTCCGGGCAGCCTTGCTCGGCGGCGTAGGCCTTGAGCTGTTGCAGGTCCTGGGCAGCGAACGGTTTGCTGCGCTTGGCCAGGTCCCGCAGGAAGCTCAGCACCTGGTCGCTGGACTCGGCCATCTTGGTGGCCAGGCTCAGCTCGGCGAAGTTGGCGTAGCCCAGCAGTTGGGCCAGTTCCTGGCGCAGGTCGAGGATTTCCTGCATGACGGGGCCGTTGTCGTTCTGGCCGGCATTCGGGCCCTGGTCCGACGCGCGGGTGCAGTAGGCGGCGTAGACTTCTTCGCGCAACGCGCGGTCTTCGGCGTAGGTCATCACCGCGTAGTAGCTGGGGAACTCCAGGGTGATCAGCCAGCCTTGCAGGTCCTTGGCCTGGGCCGCGGCAGCCATCTGCGCCTTGGCCGACGCAGTCAGGCCGGCCAGGGCCGCTTCGTCGGTGACGTGCTTGGTCCAGGCCTGGGTGGCGTCGAGCAGCTGGTTGGAGAAGCGGCTGCCCAGTTCGGAGAGCTTGCTCTGCACTTCGGCGTAACGCTTCTGCTGCTCTGGCGGCAGGTCGATACCCGACAGGCGGAAGTCACGCAGGGAGTGTTCCAGGATAGTTTTTTGCGCCACGTCGAAACCGGAGGCTTGCGGGCTGCCCGCCAGGGCTTCGAAGGCCTGGAACAGCTCGCGGTTCTGCCCCAGCTCGGTGGAATAGGCGCTCAGGGCCGGCAGGCAGGACTCATAGGCCTCGCGCAGTTCGGCGCTGTTGCACACGGCATTGAGGTGGCTGACCGGGCTCCAGGCCGCGCCCAGGCGGTCGTTGAGTTCGTCCATGGCCAGTACCAGGCCGGCCCAGGTCGGTTGCGTGCCCTGGTTCTTGAGGATTTCAGCGATGGCGGCGCGGTTGTCAGCCAGGATCTGTTCGATGGCCGGCTGTACGTGCTCGGCGCGGATCGCCGAAAACGGCGGCAGGTCGTAGGGCTGCAGAAGAGGGTTGTTCACACTCACGGTTGGCACCTTGGCTGGAAGAAACGTAGCGTCATCTTAATTACAATCGACGCACACCGCAGCTATCGACCCCATTAATAAATGTCAGAGCAGGTATCCAACTTGGCCATTCGCAGCTATCAGAACCACACGCCCATCCTTGGCCCGCGGGCCTTCGTCGACAGCTCGGCGGTGGTGATCGGCGACGTCGAAATCGGTGCCGACAGTTCGGTCTGGCCACTCACGGTGATCCGCGGCGACATGCACCGCATCCGCATCGGCGCCCGCACCAGCGTGCAGGACGGCAGCGTGCTGCACATCACCCACGCCGGCCCCTTCAACCCGGACGGCTTCCCGCTGCTGATCGGCGACGACGTGACCATCGCCCACAAGGTGATGCTGCACGGTTGCAGCGTCGGCAGCCGAGTGCTGATCGGCATGGGCAGCATCGTCATGGACGGCGCGGTGGTGGAAGACGATGTGATCGTCGGCGCTGGCAGCCTGGTGCCGCCGGGCAAACGCCTGGAAAGCGGCTTCCTCTACGTGGGCAGCCCGGTGAAACAGGCCCGCCCGCTGACCGACAAGGAGCGTGCCTTCTTCACCTACAGCGCCGCCAACTACGTGAAGCTCAAGGACCTGCACCTGGCCGAAGGCTACGACCAGGCTTGAGCCCCGACCCACCGCCCAGGAATCCACATGCATTACCAAACCGTTCTGTTCGACCTCGATGGCACCCTGACCGACCCGCGCGAAGGCATCACCCGCTCGATCCAGTTCGCCCTCGGCAAGCTGGGCATCGACGAGCCCGACCTGAGCAAGCTGGAACACTTCATCGGTCCGCCGCTGTTGCAGGCGTTCATGCAGTTCTACGGCTTCGACGAAGCCAGGGCCTGGGAGGCGGTGAATTTCTACCGCGAGCGTTTCAAGGTCACCGGCCTGTATGAGAACCGCGTGTTCGATGGCGTCACGCCCCTGCTGGAAACCCTCGGCGGGCAAGGCCGCCAGCTGTACATCGCGACCTCCAAGCCATGGGTGTTCGCCCGCGAGATCGCCCGGCACTTCAATTTCGCCCGGCACTTCAAGGTGATCTACGGCAGCGAACTGGACGGCACCCGCACCGACAAGGTCGAGCTGATCCGCCACCTGATCAGCGAAGAAGGCCTGGACCCCAGCGATACCCTGATGATCGGCGACCGCAAGCACGACCTGATCGGCGCCCGCCGTAACGGGCTGGATGCGGCGGCGGTGGGTTATGGCTTCGGCAGCCACGAAGAACTGAGCGCCGAGGCGCCGACCTATCACTTCCAGACCCTGGATGAGCTGCATCAGGCGTTCCTGCAGCGCTGAGCCACCGGCCATCGCGGGCTTCTGCTCGACGCTCGCTTGCCCGCGATGGCGTCCTTTTCAGGCGGCGTTCATCAGTGCTTGCAGCGCCGCCTTGCGCTTTTCAGCTGGCAGCGCGCCGAGCTTCTCCACGGCCTGGTAAAAGGCCGGCCAATCCCCGTTCACCTGCTTGAACAAGGCGGCGAATGCCGGTACCCACTGGTCGTACAGGCCAAAAGGCAGCAGCCTGGCATTGTTCAGCGGGGTGTTGATCCAGAAGTCGTAGCGCGCGTCGCCATGCCATTGGCTGTCCTTCAGCTGTCGGTAATCCCGGCGCAGCTGTTCGAATTCGGCGGCCTTGCGCTGGCGCATCTGCTCGGCTGGGAGCGGCAGGGTATACAGGCGTTCCAGGCGTTGGCGGGTATCGAGGATCAACTGGATGAACTGGTCCTTCTGCTTGACCAGGGCATCGCTGGCCGGCGCCAGGCCGCGGGCCGCGCGCCATTGCCGGGTGCCTTCCTGCTCGACGAAGGTGGCGAAGGATTCGTTGAACTCGGTGTCGTCCTTCACATAAAAGCGCTGATGGGCCAGCTCATGGAAGATCAGGGTCGCCAGGCGCTCGTCGCCCCAATGCAGCATCGAACTGAGGATCGGGTCGTTGAACCAGCCCAGGGTCGAATAGGCCTCCACCCCACCAATGGCCACATCCATGCCCTGCTGTTTCTGCAAGGCCGCCTCGCCACGGGCCGCGCCCTGGCTGTAGTAGCCGCGATAGGCCACGCAGCCGGCAATCGGGAAGCAGTGGGTCTTGGGGCTTAGGGAAAACTCAGGGGTGCTGAATACATTCCACACCACGTAGGGCCGGCCGATGTCAGCGTAGAGGCGATAGCTCTGGTTGTCCGGCAGGTGCAGGTGCTGGCTGGCAAAAAGCCGGGCCTTCTGCGACTGGGCCAGATGGGCACGCAATAACGGGTCGCGAGCCGGGTCGGCGATGACCTGCTCGACCGGCGTGCGGGCCTGCAACAGCTGCCATTGGCCACTGGCCAGTTGGCCGTAGTAACCCACGCTGGAACAACCGTTGAGCGACAAAAGCAGCAAGCCCGGAAACAAAAAGCGCAAAAGATGATCAAGTAACCCATGGCTTGAACGCGGCCTAATCAAATCGAATCATCCTTCGAGAGTCTGCCCCCAAGACTATCTCGCCTGCCTGGAGTTTCGCTATGCGCGTGTTGCTGCTGACCACCGGACTCTTGACCTTGAGCGGCTGTGCCGGATTGCCCGCCCCCGATCCGACGCAAGCCTGGATCGACCTCGACACCCACCAGGACACCGCCCTGCAGGCGCTGGAGGTCGACGAAAAGGCCTGGGTGGACCGCCGATATTTCGAGGTCCAGCCCGGCAACCATGAGCTGAAGGTGCGCTACCAGTTCGCCGTGGAGCCCAGCAACATCGGCCCGGACAGCGAACCGCTGTGGCGCGACTGCCAGCTGAATGTGAAATACAAGGACTTCAACGCCGGCCAGCGCTATCAGTTGCAGACCGGCAATATCGGCTTCCGGCCCTGGGCCAGACTCTATGACCAGCAGCGCAATCTGGTGGGTACCGGCCAACCGGCGGGCTGCCAGCGCACCTGATCGGCGCTATGCTTGAGGCCTTTCCCCGGACGGCCCGACCTCATGCGCCAACCCTTGCTGCTGCTTGCCCTGACCGGCCTCGTTGCCTGCTCCAGCCCCCTGCCGGCGGTGGATCCGCAGCAGGCCTGGGTCGATTTCGCCACCCCGACGCCGGGCGGCAAGCTGCTGATGGCCGAGCGCCTGGACAACCAGCGCCTGACCGACGGCCGCTATTTCCAGGTCACCCCGGGTAGTCATGAGTTGATGGTGCGTTTCGATTTCGAGGTATTCAGCGGGCGCCTCGGCCTGCTGAACGATCCGGCGGAGCGCCTGTGCTACCTGAGCGTGCGCTACGACCATTTCGAAGCCGGCCAGCGTTACCTGCTGGAAGCCCGCTCGCTGGGTTTCTCTCCCAGTGCCCGGTTGTACAACGCCAAGCGTGAGCTGCTGGCCGAAGACCATAGGGTCAACTGCGTGATCTGAACGATCAGCTGTCGTTGCGCTGATAGATGATTGCCTTGGTGCCGTTTTCACAGGTACCGACCACCATGGCCACGTCGTGCTTTTCGGCTTCCTCCTTGCTGACAATCTCCAGGGTATAGGAGGGCACGGCGTTGGCCTGGATCTTGATTTCAATCTCTTTCTTGAGTTCTTCGCAATCCTTCGGAGCCGCCAGGGCCGAGGTGGCCAGCGCGCAACAAACAACTGCCAGGGCAAAACGTTTCATGATGTGGAGCTCCCTTTGATGCAGCGCCCATGGTCATGGGCTGAGCCTGCAGTCGGCTATTCGACCACATTTTCATGAAGCGAGTTCTGACGCCGCGCATATCGGCGCGGGAGTTTCGATAGGAATGCAATCGCGAGCCAGTTCGCGCCTACGGGTTCGAAGGCATGAGCGAGCTGGCTCGCGAAGCGATACGACAGGTTAAAACACCGTCAGCTGACCAGCGTCGCATCCAGGCTGATCCTGGCATTCAGCACCTTGGACACCGGGCAACCTTCCTTGGCCTTCTTGCTCAGCTCATCGAACTGCTGCTGGCTGGCGCCGGGAATCTTCGCCTTGAGGATCAGGTGCACCGCGGTGATCGCAAAACCGCCATCGACCTGGTCCAGCGTCACTTCGGCGTTGGTGTCGATGCTGTCGGCCTTGAGCCCGGCCTCGCCGAGAATCATCGAGAAGGCCATGGAAAAACATCCCGCGTGCGCGGCGCCGATCAGTTCTTCCGGGTTGGTGCCCTTGCCACCCTCGAAACGCGCCTTGAAGCCGTAAGGTGCATCGCGCAGTACCCCGGTTTCCGTGGAAATCGAGCCAATGCCGGTTTTCAGGTCGCCTTCCCAGTGAGCCGATGCTTTCTTGATGATGCTCATGTCTGTCTCCTCGAGAACGGGCGCGAAAGGCGCGCCCTTGTGGTTTTCTGCTACTCAGGGTTCTAGAGGATAGAAGGCCCGGCGAAGTTCATCCTGTCTGAATCCACCGTTTATCCGGACAGCAAATTCAGCCTGGCTATTGAAACTCGGGTATATGCCCACATTGCATGAAACAGGCTTACAGCATTCGGCAGGTTTTGGCTCATGACAAAGGCCTGCACACCAAAGGAGAAGCAGGTTCATGAAACCACTGTCCGACGTTAAGTTTTCCACCCTCGACCTGGTCCCCGTGCGCGAGGACGGCAGCCCGGCGCAATCGCTGCGCAATTCCCTGGACCTGGCCCGCCATGTAGAGAAGTTCGGCTACACCCGCTTCTGGGTCGCCGAGCACCACAACATGGACGGTATCGCCAGCTCCGCAACTTCGGTGCTGCTGGGCTACCTGGCCGGCGGCACCTCGAGCATTCGCGTCGGCTCCGGCGGCGTGATGCTGCCCAACCATGCGCCGCTGGTGATCGCCGAGCAGTTCGGCACCCTGGAAAGCCTGTACCCGGGGCGTATCGACCTGGGCCTGGGCCGCGCGCCGGGTTCGGACCAGATGACCGCCCGCGCCCTGCGCCGCGAACGGTCCGGCAGCGCCGACGACTTCCCTGAAGACGTGGCCGAGTTGATGGCCTACCTCGGCCCACGCACCCCGGAACAACGGGTGATCGCGGTGCCGGGAACCGGTACCCAAGTGCCGGTGTGGTTGCTGGGTTCCAGCCTGTTCAGCGCGCAACTGGCCGGCGAGCGCGGCTTGCCTTACGCCTTCGCCTCGCATTTCGCACCGCGCTACATGCACGAGGCGATTCGCGTGTACCGCAATCACTTCAAGCCTTCGGCCGTGCTCGACAAGCCTTACGTGATGCTCGGCGTGCCGCTGGTGGCGGCCGATACCGACGAACAGGCCGACTATCTGGCGACCTCGGTGTACCAGCGGATCCTCGCGCTGATGCGCGGCCAGAGCCTGGTGCAGCGCAAACCGGTGAAGAGCATGGAGGGCCTGTGGCTGCCCCATGAAAAAGAGGCGGTGGGCAGCTTCCTCGGCCTGGCCATGATCGGCAGCCCGGCGAAGATCCGCGCCAAGCTCGAAGTGCTGATCGAACAGACCGGCGCCGATGAGCTGATCTTTACCTGCGACCTGTACGAGCACGCCGACCGCCTGCATTCCTACGAACTGCTGGCGCAAGTGATGAAGGGTTGAGTCTGCAATCGGGCCGAAGGACTGGGTGATCCAGAGGCCCTGCGCGCCCTTCGGTCGCGATCGCAGCCTGCGGGAGCGGCTACAGGGGCATGCCTGGCCTGAGTAATAACCGGGCACAAAAAAGCCGACGCATTGCGTCGGCTTTGTTCATTGCTACAAGGGCTCAGCCACGCTTGTAGACGATTTCCTTGGTACCGCCTTCGCAGGTACCGACCACTTTGCCGTCAGTCGCGCTGCCTTTTTCGACAATTTCCAGCGAATAACCCGACACCCCTTTGGCATCGATCTTCGCGGCGATTTCGCTTTTCAGCTCTTCGCATGATTTGCCGGCAGCAAGGGCTGTTCCCGCGACACTCAACAACGCTAAAGCCATTACCAGTTTTTTCATCGGTCACATTCCCTGGTCGAATCAAAATAAGCGTCAAGCCCCGGCCTGTTCGGCATCGAGGCAGATATAGCGCTTTGCCATTCCCTATGGCAATCGGCCAGCGCACAAGTTCAACAGCCTAGCCCAGGTTCAGCTGTTGGCAATGCGGAAACCAACTTTGAGCGTGACCTGGAAATGCGCGGCCTTGCCATCCTTGATATGCCCACGGGTTTCCGTGACCTCGAACCACTCCAGGTGCTGGATGCTTTTGCTGGCTTCGGCCAGCGCATTGTTGATGGCGTCTTCGATGCTGCTAGGGGACGAACCGACCAGTTCGACTTTCTTGTAGGTGTGATGATCAGACATGGCGCGCTCTCCTTATGAGGTAGATCAAAGCCTAGCAGCGATTAGCGGCAACACTTGAGTGAGCCCCGGCCCATCGAAGTTCAGATTTAATGCACTTTCGCCAGGCCGCGCAGTCGGACCCTACAGACCCTCAATCAACAATGCAGGAGAGCCACCATGGCCAACACTTCGTTACGCAAAGCCTCATTGGAAAGCATGGAAGCCGAGATCGAAAGTCTGCTCAAGTCCCTGGAGAGCCTCAAGGACGACGCTTCGGACGAATCGCGCAAAACCCTCAAAGCGCTGAAAAGCAACGCCGAGAGCGCGCTGAGACATTCGCGCAGCCTGCTCAGCGATGCCTATGAAGAAGTCAAAGTGAAAACCCGTGAAACCGGGATCGCCACCCGCGACTACGCCCAGCAGCACCCCTGGACCACCGCCGGCGTCGCCGTGGGCGCGCTGGGCCTGCTGGCCGCTTACCTGCTGTGCAAGCGCGGCAATTAAGGCGTCTGGCGCAGCTCGTTACTGAGCCACTGCGCCAGCTGCCGGGCGCGCCCGTCCGCGGCGCGCTTGGGTAGCCACAACGCCAGTTGCCCCGGGGTTTCACAGAAGCCCCACGGGGCAACCAGGCGTCCGGCACGCAGGTCCTCGGCCACCAGCGGCTGCGGCGCGATCGCCACACCCAGCCCGGCCACCGCGGCCTCCAGCAAATAATACAAATGCTCGAAACCCTGGCCGAACTTCAGCGCTCCGGCGTCGATGCCGTTCTGCCGTGCCCAGCTGGGCCAGGCCTGCGGGCGCGAGGTGGTCTGTAGCAACGTCTCGTTGAGCAGCGCACTGGCCGGCGCCTCGCGCAGTTGCTCGTAACGGCTGTAGCGGGGGCTGAGCACCGGGCCGATGCGCTCGCTGGCCAGCTCAAAGACCTGCATGTCCGCCGGCCACGGCGGCTCGGCGAATACCAGCAAGGCATCCAGCCCTGGCCGGCGCGGGTCGAGATCGCCTTCACCGGCCGACAGGTGCAGGCGCAGGTCCGGCAGGTCGGCATTCAGCCGCCCCAGGCGCGGAATGAACCAGCGCGCCAGCAGGCTGCCGGAACAGCCGAGCACGAAGGGCGCATCGACGGTGCTCTGGGTCAGCTCGGCGCAGACCGTGCGCAGGCGCTCGAAGGCATCGCTGCTGGCATCGCGCAGGCGCACACCGGCATCTGTGAGTTTAAGGCCGCGCCCTTCCTTGACGAACAGGCTCACCCCAAGATGCTCTTCGAGCACCTTCAATTGGCGGCTGACCGCACCATGGGTGACATGCAGCTGTTCGGCCGCCTGACTGACACTGTTCAGGCGAGCGGTGGCTTCGAAGGCCCGGAGGGCGTTCAACGGGGGCAAGTCGTGGCTCATGGGATATGTGAGTTTTCCTGACAGGTTGTGGCGATCTTATCGGTTTTCAGCCTGGGACGTCAGGGGTAGAGTGAACGCCATTGTCTTTCCAGCATTCACCCTTTTGACGAATCACCGGGAGCGCCCCATGAACCAGACCAACCTGCGCAACGGCCCTGATGCCAACGGCCTGTTCGGCGCGTTCGGCGGCCGTTACGTCGCCGAAACCCTGATGCCGCTGATCCTCGACCTGGCCCGCGAATACGAAGCGGCCAAGGAAGATCCGGAGTTCCTCAAGGAACTGGCCTACTTCCAGCGCGACTACGTCGGCCGTCCAAGCCCGCTGTATTTCGCCGAGCGCCTGACCGAGCACTGCGGCGGCGCCAAGATCTACCTCAAGCGCGAAGAGCTGAACCACACCGGCGCGCACAAGATTAACAACTGCATCGGCCAGATCCTCCTGGCGCGGCGCATGGGCAAGAAACGCATCATCGCCGAGACCGGCGCCGGCATGCACGGCGTGGCCACCGCCACCGTGGCGGCCCGTTTCGGCCTGGACTGCGTGATCTACATGGGCACCACCGATATCGAGCGCCAGCAGGCCAACGTGTTCCGCATGAAGCTGCTGGGCGCCGAAGTGATCCCGGTGGTCGCCGGCACCGGCACCCTGAAGGACGCGATGAACGAAGCCCTGCGTGACTGGGTGACCAACGTCGACAGCACCTTCTACCTGATCGGCACCGTGGCCGGTCCGCACCCGTATCCCGCCATGGTCCGCGACTTCCAGGCGGTGATCGGCAAGGAAACCCGCGAACAGCTGCAAGCCCAGGAAGGCCGCCTGCCGGACAGCCTGGTGGCATGCATCGGCGGCGGTTCCAACGCCATGGGCCTGTTCCATCCGTTCCTCGACGACAAGAGCGTGCAGATCATCGGCGTCGAAGCCGCCGGCTACGGCATCGAGACCGGCAAGCACGCGGCCAGCCTGAACGGCGGCCTGCCTGGCGTGCTGCATGGCAACCGCACCTTCCTGCTGCAGGACGAGGATGGCCAGATCATCGACGCCCACTCGATTTCCGCCGGCCTCGACTACCCGGGCATCGGCCCTGAACACGCCTGGTTGCACGATATCGGCCGTGTCGAATACACCTCGGTGACCGACGACGAAGCCCTGGCCGCGTTCCACCAGTGCTGCCGCCTGGAAGGCATCATCCCGGCCCTGGAAAGCGCCCACGCCCTGGCCGAGGTGTTCAAGCGCGCGCCGAACCTGCCCAAGGATCACCTGATGGTGGTCAACCTCTCGGGCCGCGGCGACAAAGACATGCAAACCGTGATGCACCACATGCAACAGTCCCAGCAGGAGAAACACTGATGAGCCGCCTGCAAACGCGCTTTGCCGAGCTTAAGCAACAGAACCGCGCCGCCCTGGTGACCTTCGTCACCGCCGGCGACCCGGGCTACGACGCTTCCCTGGCGATCCTCAAGGGCTTGCCGGCCGCCGGCGCCGACGTGATCGAACTGGGCATGCCCTTCACCGATCCGATGGCCGATGGCCCGGCGATCCAGCTGGCCAACATCCGCGCCCTGGAGGCCAAGCAAAACCTGGCGAAAACCCTGCAAATGGTTCGCGAGTTCCGTGTCGGCAACAACGACACGCCGCTGGTGCTGATGGGGTACTTCAACCCGATCCACCACTACGGCGTACCGCGCTTCATCGCCGAAGCCAAGGAAGCCGGGGTCGACGGCCTGATCGTGGTTGACATGCCGCCCGAGCACAACGCCGAGCTGTGCGACCCGTCCCAGGCCGCCGGCATCGACTTCATCCGCCTGACCACGCCGACCACCGACGACGCGCGCCTGCCGAAAGTACTGAACGGCAGCTCGGGCTTCGTCTACTACGTCTCCGTGGCCGGTGTGACCGGTGCCGGCTCCGCCACCCTGGAGCACGTGGAAGAGGCGGTGACCCGCCTGCGTCGCCACACCGACCTGCCGATCAGCATCGGTTTCGGCATCCGCACGCCGGAGCAGGCCGCGGCCATCGCCCGCCTCGCCGACGGTGTGGTAGTGGGTTCGGCGCTGATCGACCAGATCGCCAATGCCAGCAGTTCCGAGCAGGCGGTGGATGGTGTGCTGAGCCTGTGCGCCTCCCTCGCCGAAGGGGTGCGTCAAGCCCGTGTCAGCCAAGGGTAAAGTTCCTGATACAGAGGAATTCGCCTCAGAGTCCACAGACTAACCAGCAAGACCAAGGGGTTCAGAACCAGGTTCTGAGCCCCTTTTTGTTGTTCGTGCTCTGAGGAAGACCCGATGAAAATGCCCAAACGCCTGATTGCCGGTCTCGGTGTGCTGATGCTCAGCGCCAGCCCGCTGCTGCATGCGGTCGCGGACCCACGTGACGACCACGACCGCGGCGGCCCGCAACCGGGTCGCTACGACAATCGAGGAGACAATCGCGGGGATAATCGGGGCGATGAACATCGCGGCCCGCAGGCCGACCGCCGTGGTGGCCCACCCCGAGATTTCGGCCCGGTGCGCGAGACCATTCGCGACAACCACGCCTACTTCGTACGCGGCGCACCGCCGCCCCACGGCATCCATCTGCTGCGCGGCCAGCCGCTGCCCCGCGGCTACTACGGCGAACGCCTGGACAACCGCGCCCTGGCGCACCTGCCGTACTACCCGGGTTATGAATGGCGGCGCATGGGCGCCGATATCGTGCTGATCGCGGTGGGCACGGGGATCGTCTACGAGATCCTCGATGGCGTGTTGTATTGATCGGGGCTGATGGCGCTTGCTCGCGAAAAACCTCAAAAAATCGACAGGTCCAACGGCCTGATCGCTCCCATCCAGACCGCATGCTCCGTGTGATCCTTCAGGTCGTCCCCGGTATCGGGGTGCAGGAATACCACCAGCCCGTTGCGATTGAGCGCCAGCCACGGCAACACCTCGCCCAGGTACTGCGGCTCGAACGCCAGCTGGCAGCTCCAGTCCGGGTGCGGGCCGACCGGCCGTTCATGCACCCGCCCCATCTTCAATGGAAACAATTGCGCCGCCTGCTCGCACAAGGCCCGCGCCTGGTCGATGGTGCTGGCGTCGAAATAGACGTGGGCGTGATAGCCCTTGATGCGTTGCATGGAACCTCTCATGACAAAGTCGAACCCTGGCGACAGCCCACAGGTCATAACCTTAGCAGTGTAAAGAAACGGGCCGCGCCATGAAAAATGCCGAAACCCCGGTGGTCAAGCTGGTGCTCTACGGTGCCATGAGCAGCCTGGGCAGCGCGCTGATGGCGGAATTCCTGCGGCGCCAGCATGAAGTCATCGCCATCCTCGACGACCTGACGGCCCTCGAGCCCCTTCCCGGCTTGCGCACCAAATGCGGTGACCTGTTCGATGCTGCGCGGGTCAGGCAAAGCGTGGCCGGAGGCGACGTGGTGGTCTGCCTGCTGGATGCCCCGGGGCTGCCCATGGGCCTCGAACAACAGGAAAACCTGTTGCTCGAACCCCGGGAGCAACTTCGCGCGGTCGAAGCGCTGATCGCCGGCATGCAGGCCGCGGGCGTCCGACGCCTGTTTCTGGTGGGGCATTTCGAGGTGCTGGACCAGCCGGAGATGGAAGGTTATCCACACCGTCAGACGGCCGAGACCATCCTCGACGCGCTGCAAGGCAGCAGCTTGCGCTGGACCCTGGTGAATGCGCCGCAAAGCGTACCCGGGCTGACCCTGGAACACTTCAGCCACCCCATCGACAGCCTTGCACCCGAGCGGGTCGAGCCGGTGCAGCGACTGGCACGGGTAGCTGCCGGCATCGCCGATGAACAGCAGTTGAACCTGCATGTGGGCGAGCATGTGAACTTCGTGTGTTGAATCCTTATCGCGCCCGCTTCGAACCTCAGACCGCAATCGAAGGCAGACCCAGCCCGGTCAAAGATTGCGCGCTGTCGGCCTGCTCGGCCATCAACCAGTCAAAAAACCGCTGGATCAACGGCCCGCGGCGTTTGCGCTGGGGCAGGACCACGTAATAGCCGTAGCGGGAGATCAGCGTTTCGCTGATCGGGCGGCACAACAGACCTTGTGCCAGCAAGTTATCCACAAGGTGGCGCCAGCCAATGCCCACGCCCTGGCCACCGATCGCCGCCTGGATCAGCAGGGTGTAGTTGTCGAAACGCAGCTGCCCCGGCGCCGGCGGGGTGGCGATCCCCAACTCGCGGAACACGCCGCTCCAGTCAAACCAGTGGCTGCTGTTTTCCCCCTTCAAATGCAGCAGCGGAAACCCCAGCAGCGACTGGGCACCGAGGGGCAGCGGCCGCTCCTTGAGCAGCAACGGGCTGCACACCGGAAACACTTCCTCGTTGAACAGCCAGTGGCTTTCACCCTGCTTGAAACGGCCATCGCCAAACAGCACCGCCACGTCGATATCGGTGCGCAGCATATTGTGGCTGCGCTCGCTGGTGACCAGGCTCACGTCCACCTGTGGATTGGCGGCGTGGAAGCGATGCAGGCGCGGCATCAGCCAGTAGGCGGCGAAGGCGAAGTCGGTGGCCACCTGCAGCACCTCGTGCTGGTGCTGGGCGGTGATGGCGCTCAGGCCACTGTCGATGCTCTGCAAGCCGGCCTGCACCTGTTCGAACAACTGGCTGCCGGCCTCGGTCAGTTCGATGCCACGGTAGATGCGGTCGAACAGCCGGGTGCCGAGCTGCTCCTCCAGCCGCTTGATCTGCTGGCTGATGGCCGGCTGGGTGGTGCCCAGCTCTACCGCCGCGGCGGTAAAGCTGCGCTGGCGCGCCGCCGCCTCGAATACGCGGAACAGGTCCAGGGACAGGTCGCCGAGCGCTTCATACATAAGTTGTGCTTATCCTAGTCATTGCCGTACGTGGGCTTTACCGTAAATGCCTTGGGTTACATGCTCGATCGCAGCACTTTCGCATAACTGCCCACTATGGAATGCCGCGAATACATGAAGCGCAAGAACATTCTTTTCATCATGGCCGATCAGATGGCCGCGCCAATGTTGCCGTTCTACGGTCCATCGCCCATCAAGCTGCCGCATCTGAGCCGTCTCGCCGCCCAAGGCGTGGTGTTCGACGCCGCCTACTGCAACAGCCCGCTGTGCGCGCCCTCGCGTTTCACCCTGGTCAGCGGCCAGTTGCCGAGCAAGATCGGCGCCTATGACAACGCCGCCGACTTCCCCGCCGATGTCCCGACCTACGCCCATTACCTGCGCCGCCTGGGCTACCGCACGGCGCTGTCGGGCAAGATGCATTTCTGCGGCCCGGACCAGCTGCACGGTTACGAAGAACGCCTGACCAGCGATATCTACCCGGCCGACTATGGCTGGGCGGTGAACTGGGACGAACCGGACGTGCGCCCGAGCTGGTACCACAACATGTCTTCGGTGCTGCAGGCTGGCCCGTGCGTGCGCACCAACCAGCTGGATTTCGACGAAGAGGTGGTGTTCAAGGCCCGCCAGTACCTGTTCGATCACGTTCGCGAAGACGGCGACCAGCCGTTCTGCCTGACCGTGTCGATGACCCACCCGCACGACCCGTACACCATTCCCAAGGCCTTCTGGGACCTGTACCGCGACGAGGATATTCCGCTGCCGCAGACCCCGGCCCAGGACGCGCTCGACCCGCATTCCCAGCGCCTGCTCAAGGTCTATGACCTGTGGGACAAGCCGCTGCCTGTGGATAAGATCCGCGATGCGCGTCGCGCCTATTTCGGTGCGTGCAGCTATATCGACAGTAACGTCGGCAAACTCCTGGAAACCCTGGAGGAAACCGGGCTGAGCGACGACACCATCGTTGTTTTCTCCGGCGACCACGGCGACATGCTCGGCGAGCGCGGCCTCTGGTACAAAATGCATTGGTTCGAAATGGCCGCGCGGGTGCCGCTGCTGGTCAGCGCGCCGGGGCAATTCAACGCCGGCCGGGTAAGCCAGGCGGTCTCGACAGCCGACCTGCTACCGACTCTGGTGGAACTGGCCGGTGGCCAGCTGCAACCGGGCCTGGCGCTGGATGGCCGCTCCCTGGTGCCGCACCTGCAAGGGCAGGGCGGGCATGACGAAGTCTTCGGCGAATACATGGCCGAAGGCACCATCAGCCCGCTGATGATGATTCGCCGCGGCCGCTACAAGTTCATCTACAGCGAAGACGACCCGTGCCTGCTGTTCGATGTGGCCAACGACCCGCGCGAGCAGGAAGAACTCAGCCAATCGCCGCAACATCGCCCGCTATTCGAGGACTATCTCCGCGAAGCACGGGCCAAGTGGGATATCCCAGCCATCCACCAACAGGTACTCGCCAGCCAGCGCCGCCGTCGCTTCGTCGCAGGCGCGCTGAGCCTGGGCAAGCTGAAGAGCTGGGACCACCAGCCACTGGTCGACGCCAGTGCGCAATACATGCGCAACCACATCGACCTCGACGATCTGGAGCGCAAGGCTCGTTATCCACAACCCTGCCCAAACCAATAACGTAAGGGGAAGAGCATGCAAAGGTTATCCACAGCAGTGACGACCGCGCTTCTGGCGCTGGGCAGTGTTTCGGTCCCGGCGCTGGCCTGGGCCGAACAGGGTTGCGAGACGGTGAAGATGGCCGACCCGGGCTGGAGCGACATCGCCGCCACCAATGCCATCACCGGTTTCCTGTTGGACGGCATGGGCTACAAGGCCAAGGTCGATACCCTGGCAGTGCCGATCACCTTCGGCGGGCTCAAGGACGGCCAGGTGGATGTGTTCCTGGGCAACTGGATGCCGGCGCAGCAGGGCTTCTACGACAAGTTCGTGGCCAATGGCGATGTCACCCAGCTGGCGAAGAACCTAGACGGCACCGAGTTCACCCTGGCGGTGCCGGATTATGTCTGGGATGCGGGCGTGCAGGACTTCAACGACCTGAACAAATACGCCGAGCTACACCCAAAAGAAGTCGACAAGAAGCTCTACGGCATCGGCTCCGGGGCCCCGGCCAACTTGTCGTTGCAGGAGATCATCAAGAAGAACGACTTCAACCTCGGCCAGTGGAAGCTGATCGAGTCCAGCGAACAGGCGATGCTCGCCGAAGTCTCGCGGGCGGTGAAACGGCAGAAGTTCGTCACCTTCCTCGGCTGGACCCCGCACCCGATGAACGTGCAGCTGAAAATGCATTACCTCAAGGGCGGCGAGAAGTACTTCGGCGACACCGGCAGCGTCTACACCCTGACCCGCAAGGGGTATGCACAGGCCTGCCCGAATGTCGGCAAGCTGCTGGGCAACCTGAGCTTCACCCAGGAAATGGAGAACAGCATCATGGCCGAGGTGGCCAACAAGAAGATCAGCAATTTTGACGCAGCCAAGGCCTGGATCAAGGCCAACCCGGCAGTGCTGGGCAAGTGGCTGGATGGGGTGAAGACCTTCGACGGCAAGGAGGCGCTGCCGGCGGTACAGGCCAAGCTGTAATCCACCTGTAGCCGCTGCCGCAGGCTGCGATCGACCCGAAGGGGCGCAGGGTTTTCGAGCCCGTGAGGTCCTGCCGGACCTATCGCAGCCTGCGGCAGCGGCTACAACCGTCACTGACGGGCCTTGCACGCTCCGACCTGACACTCCACCCTGACGCCTTTCGCCCCATCCCGACCGCGAGGACCCATGGCCTGGCCCAATCGCCATTCACTCTTGCCCTTCCTGAGCTGGCTGCCCCGGCAGACCCGCGCCAGCGTCGGGCGCGACCTGCTGGTGGGCCTGAGCGGCGCCATCCTCGCCCTGCCGCAATCGATCGCCTATGCCCTGATCGCCGGCCTGCCACCGGAATACGGCCTGTATGCCGCCGTCGTCCCGGTGCTGATCGCCTGCCTCTGGGGTTCTTCCTGGTACCTGATCTGTGGCCCGACCGCGGCGATTTCCATCGTCCTCTATGCCAGCGTCAGCCCCCTGGCGGTGCCGGCGTCCCAGGACTACATCACCCTGATCCTGCTGCTGACCCTGCTCGCCGGCCTGTTCCAGTGGCTGCTGGGGCTGTTGCGCTTCGGCGCGCTGGTGAACTTCGTGTCCCATTCGGTGGTGCTCGGCTTCACCCTTGGCGCCGCGGTGGTGATTGCCCTGGGGCAATTGCCCAACCTGCTGGGCCTGGACTTGCCGAGCGAAGCCACCGCGCTGAACAGCCTGACCTCGCTGTTCGCCCATCTCGATGCCGTGGATAAACCCTCGCTGATTCTCGGCCTGGGCACGCTGGTCGTCGGCCTGGCCCTGAAGCTGCTGGTGCCGCGCTGGCCCTCGCTGCTGATCAGCCTGATCCTCAGCGCTCTGGTCGTGTGGCTGTGGCCGGCGCTGTTCGGCCAGGTAAAACTGGTCAGCGCCTTTACCGGCCGGCTGCCGCCGTTCAGCCCGCTGCCGCTGGACCTGGACATGATCCTGCGCCTGCTGCCCAGCGCCGTGGCGGTGGGCATGCTGGGGCTGGTGACCAGCCTGTCAATCGCCCGCTCGCTGTCGGCACGCTCCGAACAGTTGCTCGATGCCAACCAGGAAGTCCGCGCCCAGGGCCTGTCGAACATCGTCGGCGCGTTCTTCTCCGGCTATCTGTCGTCCGGCTCCTTTACCCGCTCCGGCCTGAGCTACGAAGCCGGTGCCTGTTCGCCGCTGGCAGGGGTGTTCTCGGCGCTGTGGGTGGCCCTGTTCGCCGTGGCCGGCGCGGCGCTGATCGCGCATATCCCGATCCCGGCCATGGCCGGGAGCATCCTGCTGATCTGCTGGGGCCTGGTGGACCACCGCGGCATTCGCGCGCTGTTCCGGGTCAGCCGCGCCGAGTTCGCGGTGATGGGCCTGACCTGTGTCGCCACCTTGCTCCTGGAATTGCAGACAGCGATCTATGCCGGGGTCCTGGCGTCGCTGTTCTTCTACCTCAAGCGCACCTCGCAACCGCGCGTGCAGCACGGACGCGAAGGCGACGAAGACATCCTGCGGGTCGGCGGCTCGATCTTTTTCGGCGCCAGCCATTACCTGCAAGTGCGCATGCAGCGCTGCCATGCGCCGCGCCTGGTGATCGACGCCCGGCAGATCAACTTCATCGACTATTCCGGGGTGGCCATGCTGCATCAGGAAGCCCGCCGCCTGTTGCGGCAGAACCGCTGCCTGACCCTGCGTCGCGCGCGGGCCTCGGTGATCGAAGAGTTGAGAAAGCTCGAAGGCGCGGAGAAATGCCCGATCCGGTTTGAGGATTGAGCCGGGCGAAGATTATGTAGGAGCGAGCTTGCTCGCGATGAACCTCAACAATGATGCGCTGTGGCTGTCACACCACCGCTTCGCGGCTATCGCGAGCACGCTCCTACAATAGAAAGAAGGAAGCAGTGTCAGAGCGCCAGCTGGCGCCGCAGCTCCGCCAGCACCGGCGCAGTGTCCGGGCGCACACCGCGCCACAGGAAGAAGGCTTCCGCCGCCTGTTCGGCGAGCATGCCCAGGCCATCCATGGAAATCGCCGCACCGTATTGGCTGGCCCAGCGACAGAAGGCGGTCGGCTCCTTGCCATACATCATGTCGTAGCACACCGTCTGGCCCGGCTCGATCAGACTGGCGGCGATCGGCGGCACGTCGCCGGTGAGGCTGGCCGAGGTGGCGTTGATGATCAGGTCCACCGGCTCGCGCAGCCAGTCGAAACCACTGGCCGACACCGGCCCCAGGTCGCTGAACAGCTCGGCCAGCAGCTCGGCCTTTTCCACCGTGCGGTTGGCGATGATCACCGATGCCGGCTGTTCCGCCAGCAGCGGCTCCAGCGCCCCACGCACCGCGCCGCCGGCGCCCAGCAGCAGAATGCGCTTGCCCTTGAGGCTGAAGCCGGCGTTGACCGTCAGGTCGCGCACCAGGCCGGCGCCGTCGGTGTTGTCGCCCAACAGGCTGCCATCGGCGAGCTTGCTCAAGGTGTTCACCGCGCCAGCGCGCTGGGCGCGGGCGGTCAGGCTGTCGGCCAGGCGGTAGGCCTCCTCCTTGAACGGCACCGTGACATTGGCGCCACGCCCGTCCACGAAGAACCCGCGGGCACAACCGGCAAAATCGTCGAGGGGCGCCAGCAGGGTGGTGTAAACCAGCCGCTGCGCCGTCTGCTCGGCGAACAGCCGATGAATCAGCGGCGATTTGCTGTGGCCGATCGGGTTACCAAAAACGACGTACTGATCCATCCAATAAAACCCTCATGCACATCCCTGTAGGGAACCAGCTTGCTGGCGACAGGGACGCTGCGCTGTTCTGTTCAATCGCATTATCGTCCAGCGCCGGCCAGCCGGCTGCAACGCTTTACGCAGAGCCCGCCAGCCAGTCGCGGTCCTGCAGGAAATATTCGGTCAGGCGCGCTTCTTCGCTGCCCGGCTCGGCTTTCCAGTCGTAGCCCCAGCGCACCTGCGGCGGCAGGGACATGAGGATCGACTCGGTACGCCCGCCCGATTGCAGGCCGAACAGGGTGCCTCGATCGTAGACCAGGTTGAACTCGACATAACGGCCGCGACGGTATTCCTGGAACTCGCGCTGCTTCTCGGTATAGCCCAGGGCCTTGCGGCGCTGGACGATCGGCAGGTAGGCCTCGAGGTAGGCGTCGCCGATGGCGCGCATGAAGGCGAAGCTGGTGTCGAAGTCCCACTCGTTGAGGTCGTCGAAGAACAGGCCGCCGATGCCGCGCGGTTCATTGCGATGCTTGATGTGGAAGTAGCTGTCGCACCAGGCCTTGTAGCGCGGGTAGACGTCCGGGCCGAAGGGCGCGCAAGCCTTTTGTGCGACGCGGTGCCAGTGCACGCAGTCTTCCTCGTTGGCGTAGTAGGGGGTCAGGTCGAAACCGCCGCCGAACCACCAGACCGGCTCTTCGCCTGCCTTTTCGGCGATGAAGAACCGTACGTTGGCGTGGGAAGTCGGCACATGCGGATTGTGCGGGTGGATCACCAGCGACACGCCCAGCGCCTCGAAACCACGGCCGGCCAGTTCCGGCCGGTGGGCGCTGGCGGACGGCGGCAAGCCGCTGCCAAACACGTGGGAGAAGTTGACGCCGCCTTTCTCGATCACCGTACCGTCGGCAATCACCCGGGTGCGCCCGCCACCGCCGGCCGGTCGGGTCCAGGCGTCTTCGACGAAGCGCGTACCGCCGTCTTCGGCTTCCAGGGCGGCGCAAATACGGTCTTGCAGGTCGAGCAGGTAGGCTTTTACGGCCTCGGTGCGGGTAGTCATGGCATCACCTTGAATCGGGCAAAGCTACGCGGCGCCAGGGATACAGCGGGGGGCCTGCGCAAATGGGCGCGTAGCATAACACCGCACAGGGGCCGGTCGCAGTTGACGGCGGTCAAGCATAGGAGTCCGATAAGGCACTTTCGCGACACGACCGAGGAGAGAGTGCAGATGGCCAAACGTATCCAGTTCCGTGCCCATGGCGGCCCGGAAGTGCTCGAGTATGTGGATTACCAACCCGCCGAACCGGGCCCGCAACAGGTCCGCGTGAGCAACAAGGCCATCGGCCTGAACTTCATCGACACCTACTACCGCAGCGGCCTCTACGCGCCACCGGCCTTGCCATCGGGCCTGGGCGCCGAAGGGGCCGGGGTGGTCGAGGCGGTGGGCAGCGCCGTGACCCGCTTCAAGGTCGGCGATCGAGTGGCCTATGGCAGCGGCCCGCTGGGTGCCTACAGCGAGCTGCATGTGCTGCCCGCGGACAATTTGGTGCACCTGCCGGACAGCATCAGCTTCGAACAGGCGGCCGGGGTGATGCTCAAGGGCCTGACCGTGCAGTACCTGCTGCGCCAGACCTACGAACTCAAGGGCGGCGAGACCGTGCTGTTCCACGCCGCCGCCGGCGGGGTCGGGCTGCTTGCCTGTCAGTGGGCCAAGGCCCTGGGGGTGAAGCTGATCGGCACCGTCAGCTCGCCGCAGAAAGCCGCGCTGGCGAAATCCCTCGGTGCCTGGGAAACCATCGACTACAGCCATGAAGACGTGGCCAAGCGCGTGCTGGAGCTGACCGACGGCAAGAAATGCCCGGTGGTCTACGACGGCGTGGGCAAGGACACCTGGCTGACCTCGCTGGACTGCCTGCAGCCACGGGGCCTGATGGTCAGCTTCGGCAACGCCTCGGGCGCGGTGGAGGGGGTCAACCTGGGCATCCTGGCGGCCAAGGGCTCGCTGTACGTCACCCGTCCGACCCTGGGCACCTACGCCAACAACGCCGAGAACCTGCAGGCCATGGCCGACGATCTGTTCGCCATGATCGCCAGCGGCAAGCTGAAGATCGAGATCGGCCAGCGTTATCCGCTGGCGGAAGCGGCGAAGGCGCAGACCGAACTGGCGGCGCGACGCACCACGGGTTCGACCATTCTGTTGCCTTGAAATGCATCGCGGGCGGCGATCCGGCTTGCCCGCGATAAACGACGACGCGGTGTCAGGCCGGACGCACGATCTTGCCGGTCACCAGGTCGCGGATCAGGCTCGGGTTCTTGCGCCCGCCCAGGCTGCCGCCCAGGACCATGTCCAGCTCCCCGCGGAAATACTGCTCGACGCGAATCCGCGTGCGGGCCGCAGGGCGTCCCTGAGGGTTGGCCGAGGTGGAAATCAGCGGCCCCACCAAGGCGCACAACTCACGCACCAGTGGATGATCGCTGACTCGCAGGGCCACGGTGTCGTGGACCCCGGTGACCCATTCCGGCAACAGATTCTGATGGGGTACCAGCCAGGTGTTCGGGCCCGGCCAGGTGCTGGCCATGCGATCGAGCCATTCCTGGGGGAAATCCTCGAAGAGAAAATCGAACTGGCGGATGTTGTCGGCGATCAGGATCAGGCCCTTGTCCACGGAGCGCGACTTGATGGCCAGCAACCGATCCACCGCCTCTTCGTTCCACGGGTCGCAACCCAACCCCCAGACTGCTTCGGTTGGATAGGCAATCACCGCCCCTGCGCGAATTTCTCGTGCGGCTTGTTGCACACGCCAACTGCTGACCATTGCTGACTCTCCGGATTAAGGCTGTGCGCAGTTTACCGATCCTGCCTATAAAACCTAGGGTCTGTACGAAAAGTCGGCGAGCGAAGGCCAGGCAAGGCAAAAACAGGCGAGGAAGCGGAGTTTAGGGGCCTAAATGAGCATTCCGAGCCTGTTTTTAACGCAGCATGGCCGAGCGCAGCCGCTTTTCGTACAGAGCCTTAGCCTTTTGCCCGGGCAAACCAGCAACCGCCTTCGCACGTCGCATGGCCCCCCAGCTCCAGTTCGGTGAGCGCCGCCAGCACCCTGGGCAGGCTCCAGCCACTGGCCTGCACCAGGCCCTCGCTGGTCTGCGGCGCGGCATGCAACAGCGCCAGCAACGGGTGAGCGGGCGCGGCTGTTGGCGGGGCTGTGGATAACGGCAGCCGTTGCCAGCCACGCAGGGCTTCGAGGATATGTTCGATGGTTTCCACCAGCACCGCGCCATCGCGAATCAGCTGATGACAGCCCCGGGCTCCGGGGTGATGGATCGACCCGGGTATCGCATACACCTCGCGGCCTTGCTCGGCGGCGAGCCGGGCGGTGATCAGCGAACCACTGGCGACGCTGGCCTCCACCACCAGCACGCCAAGGGACAGGCCGCTGATGATCCGGTTGCGCCGGGGAAAGTGGCTGGCGTGGGGCCCGGTCTCCAGCGGGAACTCGGAAACCAGCGCGCTGCCCTGGGCGATCATGGCATCGGCCAGGCGCCGGTTGCGCTGTGGATAAAATTTTTCCAGGCCGGTGCCGAGCACGCCGACGGTCTGCCCGCCAACCTCCAGAGCGGCCTGGTGCGCCGCGCCATCGATCCCCAGCGCCAGGCCGCTGGTGATGACAAAACCGGCCGCGGCCAGGCTGCGGGAAAAGGCCGCGGCGGTGTCCATCCCGGGCCGCGAAGCGCGACGACTGCCGACCACCGCCAACTGCGGTTTTTCCAGGATGCGTGGGTCGCCAGCGACAAACAGCAGCGGTGGCGCATCGGCGATTTCATTCAACAGCGGCGGGTAGTCAGGCTGGTCCCACATCAGTAAATGCTGGCCCGGACGCTCCAGCCAGGCCAATGCATGGCTGGCGCCATCACGCACTTCGGCATTGCGCCGGGCCTCGGCCGCGCCCGCCGGCAGGCCCAGCGCGCGCCAGGCGCTGGCCGGTGCGCTGATGGCCTTGGAGGCCGAACCGAAGGCTTCGAGCAGCAGCTGAAAGCGCTTCGGGCCGAGGTCGGGCAAGCGGTGCAAACGTAGACGGGCTTCCAGTTCCGCGGGGGAAACCGGAGCCTGGGCAGGCAGTGACATAGGATCATCCTTGATCGTTATAAGCCCGGTCGCAGCTGGAATAAGCTGTGGATAACTCTGTTGGTAACTTGTTGAGGGTTTTTACGGGTTACGGACTTTGTCCATGATCGCCAGGGAACGGGAAGCATTGAGCACCAGGCCGTAACTGAGCTTGTCGTAGGTGCGGAAAACCATCAGCAGACCGGCCCGCTCATCCGGCATCTTCACTTGTCCACCGGCTACCCGGTCGCGCACGGTTTCGCCGGTTTTCATTACCGCCAGCACGTTGCCTTCAGCCAGGCCATCGCGCCGTCCCTTGTTCAACGTCACCACATCCAACGCACCGATCTGGGTGACACCCCGTGGCACGTCGATGATCAGGCCTTCGACCGCCCGGCTCGGCGCACTGGGGACAAAGGTCGAGTTGATGACCCGCGGCTCGCCGCCGAACAGGCGGTCGCCCAGGCGCACTTCCTGGGTGGTGCGCTGCAATTGCAGGGTGGCGATATCGCCCTCGACCGCGACCACCTCGCCGCCGCCGATTTCGTCGGCATTGATCCCCAGTACTTCACCACTCTGCGGGTCGGTGTAGGTCTTGCCCTGGCGGAAGATGCCGTAGGCCGATTGCTCCGGGTCGAAGCGGCCGCGCGCGAAGATCCGGTCGCCGGTGCCGCTGAGTACCCGTTCGGCATCGCCGGCGACTATGTAGGGCGCGCTGTCGAAGGCGTCGGCCCGGTCGAGGATGCGGTTGCTCAGCAGAAAGCTGTCGATGGCCTGCAGTGGGATGCTCGGGATCGCCTCGGCCAGCGGCGTGCGGCGCACCTGGGGCGAGAGCTTGACAGTGCCCCGGGAAGCGCCGCGCTCCAGGGTCAGGCGTGGTTCGCCATCGACCCGGACCAGCGCCAGGGAGTCACCGGGGTAGATCAGGTCGGGGTCGGCGAGGCTGGAATTGGCCTGCCAGAGCGCCGGCCATTGCCAGGGATCGCGCAGGAAGCGGCTGGCGATGCTCCACAAGGTATCGCCCGCCACTACGGTGTAGCGCTGTGGATAACCCTCCCGGAGCGGCACCTGCGCCTGGCCGAAACCGGCCCAGCCCACGAGCAGCAAGGCGAGTAGTGATTTCCTCATGCGGTGAATCCCTTTATTATGTGTATTCGCGTGAAACGCCAGCGCCTGTGCGCTCCCTGCTCCTGACCGAGCACGTTTTACAACGGTTGCCCTTCCAGAACCCGCAAGGCCTCCGACTCCGAACTTACTTCACACGTGTAGCAATTACGCTTATGGCCATTTTAAACATCCTCGAATTCCCCGACTCGCGCCTGCGCACTATCGCCAAACCAGTGGCCGTAGTGGACGACGAAGTGCGTCAGTTGGTCGACGACATGTTTGAAACAATGTATGAGGCGCCCGGCATCGGCCTGGCCGCTACCCAGGTCAACGTGCACAAGCGCATCGTGGTCATGGACCTGTCCGAAGACCGCAGCGAGCCACGGGTGTTCATCAACCCCGAGTTCGAAGCGCTCACCGACGAAATGGGCCAGTACCAGGAAGGCTGCCTGTCGGTACCGGGCTTCTACGAGAACGTCGATCGTCCGCAACGCGTGAAAATCAAGGCCCTGGACCGTGACGGCCAACCTTACGAACTGATCGCCGAAGGCCTGCTCGCGGTGTGCATCCAGCACGAATGCGACCACCTCAACGGCAAATTGTTCGTCGATTACCTGTCCACGCTCAAACGCGACCGGATCAAGAAGAAGCTGGAAAAGCAGCATCGTCAGCAAGCTTGATTCCCTTCTTTCAAAGGCTTGCAGCGGCAAGCCTTTTTCTTTTCCGCGTGTTTATTACCGAGAACTCCCATGACTGAGCCACTGCGCATCGTCTTTGCCGGCACCCCGGAATTTGCCGCCGAACACCTCAAGGCCCTGCTCGACAGCCCTTACGAGATCGTCGCGGTCTACACCCAGCCGGACCGCCCGGCCGGGCGCGGGCAAAAGCTGATGCCGAGCCCGGTCAAGCAGCTGGCGCTGGAGCACGACATTCCCGTGCTGCAACCGCAGACCCTGCGCGACCCGCAGGCCCAGGCCGAACTGGCGGCCCTCGCGCCGGACCTGATGGTGGTGGTCGCCTACGGCCTGATCCTGCCGCAGGCGGTGCTGGATATTCCGCGCCTGGGCTGCATCAACAGCCACGCCTCGTTGCTGCCACGCTGGCGCGGGGCGGCGCCGATCCAGCGCGCCGTGGAAGCCGGCGACGCCGAGAGCGGCGTGACCGTGATGCGCATGGAAGCCGGCCTGGACACCGGACCGATGCTGCTCAAGGTCAGCACCCCGATCAGCGCCACCGACACCGGCGGCAGCCTGCATGACCGTCTCGCCGAAATGGGCCCGCCGGCCGTGGTGCAGGCCATCGCCGGCCTCGCCACCGCAACCCTGCAAGGCGAAGTGCAGGACGACAGCCTGGCCACCTACGCCCATAAATTGAACAAGGACGAAGCGCGGATCGACTGGAGCCGCCCTGCGCTGGAGCTGGAGCGCCTGGTGCGAGCCTTCAACCCCTGGCCGATCTGCCACAGCACGCTGAACGGCGAAGCGCTGAAGGTGCTGGCCGCCAGCCTCGCCGAAGGCAAGGGCGCACCGGGGACCATCCTCGGCGCCAGCAAGGACGGCCTGCTCGTCGCCTGCGGTGAGCAGGCGCTGTGCCTGACCCGCCTGCAATTGCCCGGCGGCAAGGCGCTGAACTTCAGCGACCTGTTCAACAGCCGCCGCGAGAAATTCGCCACCGGCACCGTGCTCGGACAAGCGGCGGACGCCCAATGAACCCGCGTCTGGCCGCCGCCAAGGCCCTGACCTCGGTCCTCAACGGTAAAGCCTCGCTCAACAGCTCGCTGCCAACCCTGCTGGACAAGGTCGAAGCGCGCGATCGCGGCTTCACCCAGGACTTGGCTTTCGGTACCGCGCGCTGGCAGCCACGGCTGGCGGCGCTGGCCGCCAAGCTGTTGCAGAAGCCGTTCAAGGCGGCCGATGCCGACGTCGAGGCGCTGCTGCTGGTGGGCCTCTATCAATTGCTCTACACCCGCGTCCCGGCACATGCCGCCATCGGCGAAACCGTGGGCTGCGCCGACAAACTGAAAAAGCCCTGGGCCAAGGCGCTGATCAACGCGGTGCTGCGCCGTGCTCAACGCGAGAGCGAAGCGCTGTTCGCCGAGCTGGAGCGCGACCCGGTGGTGCGTACCGCCCATCCGCGCTGGCTGCAAAAGTCCCTCAAGGCATTCTGGCCCGAGCAGTGGGAAGCCATCTGTGCCGCCAACAACGCCCATCCGCCGATGATCCTGCGGGTCAACCGCCGCCACCATTCCCGCATCGCTTACCTCCAGTTGCTGGGCGAGGCCGGCGTTGCCGCCAAGCCTTGCGTCTACAGCCAGGACGGCATCGTGCTCGATGAAGCCGCCGACGTGCGCGCCCTGCCGGGCTTCGCCGAAGGCTGGATCAGCGTGCAGGACGAAGCCGCGCAACTGGCCGCCGAGCTGCTGGAACTGGCACCGGGACAGCGGGTGCTGGACGCCTGCTGCGCGCCCGGCGGCAAGACCTGCCACATCCTCGAAGTCGAGCCCGCGCTGGCCGGCGTGGTCGCGGTGGACCTGGAAGCCAAGCGCCTGGTGCGCGTCCAGGAGAACCTCGACCGCCTGGGGCTGAACGCCGAGCTGATCGCCGCCGACGGCCGCGACACCGCCAAATGGTGGGACGGCAAGCCGTTCCAGCGCATCCTGCTGGACGCGCCGTGTTCGGCCACCGGGGTGATCCGTCGCCACCCGGATATCAAGCTCACCCGTCAGGCCGACGACATCGCCGCCCTGGCCAGCCTGCAAGGCGAACTGCTGGACGCCATGTGGTCGACCCTGGAAGTCGGCGGCATCCTGCTGTACGCCACCTGCTCAACCTTGCCGACTGAAAACACCGAGGTCATCGAGGCTTTCCTGGCCCGTACCCCGGGTGCTCGCGAACTGGACATCGCCGGGCAACTGGGTCAGCCTCCGGCCGGCCTGAAGCAACCCCACGGTCGCCAGCTGTTGGCGCAAGAGGGCGGCCACGACGGGTTCTACTACGCCAAGCTGATCAAGATTGCCGCCGCGCGCGGTTAAGAAAGGTTCGAAGGGAGTGACTGGATGAAGATCATCATCCTCGGAGCAGGGCAGGTGGGCGGTTCCCTGGCGGAACATCTGGCCAGCGAAGCCAACGACATCACGGTGGTCGACACTGACGGCGATCGCCTGCGCGATCTCGGCGACCGCCTGGACATCCGCACCGTACAGGGCCGCGGTTCGTTCCCCACGGTACTGCGCCAGGCCGGCGCCGACGATGCCGACATGCTGGTCGCGGTGACCAATAGCGACGAAACCAACATGGTCGCCTGCCAGGTCGCCCATACCCTGTTCCACACCCCGACCAAGATCGCCCGGGTTCGCGAAGCGGCCTACCTGACCCGCGCCGGCCTGTTCGACAACGAGGCGATTCCGGTCGACGTGCTGATCAGCCCGGAACAGGTGGTGACCAACTACATCAAGCGCCTGATCGAACACCCCGGCGCCCTGCAGGTGATCGACTTCGCCGAAGGCAAGGCCCAGCTGGTGGCGGTCAGGGCCTATTACGGCGGGCCGCTGGTGGGGCAGCAACTGCGCCAGCTGCGCGAGCACATGCCCAATGTCGACACCCGCGTCGCGGCGATCTTCCGCCGTGACCGGCCGATCCTGCCCCAGGGCGATACGGTGATCGAGGCCGACGACGAAGTGTTCTTCATCGCCGCCAAGGCCAACATCCGCGCGGTGATGAGCGAGATGCGCCGCCTCGACGAATCCTACAAACGCATTGTCATCGCCGGCGGCGGGCAGATCGGCGAACGCCTGGCCGAAGCCATCGAAAGCCGTTACCAGGTGAAGATCATCGAGATGAACCCGGCGCGTTGCCGCTACCTCTCGGACAACCTCGACAGCACCGTGGTCCTGCAAGGCAGCGCCTCGGACCGCGACCTGCTGATGGAAGAGAACATCGCCGACGCCGATATCTTCCTGGCCCTGACCAACGACGACGAGGCCAACATCATGTCCTCGCTCCTGGCCAAGCGCCTGGGGGCGAAGAAGGTGATGACCATCATCAACAACCCGGCCTATGTCGACCTGATCCAGGGCGGCGATATCGATATCGCCATCAGCCCGCAGTTGGCCACCATCGGCACCCTGCTGGCCCACGTGCGCCGTGGCGATATCGTCAGCGTGCACTCGCTGCGCCGTGGCGCGGCGGAAGCCATCGAGGCGATTGCCCATGGCGATGCCAAATCGAGCAAGGTGATCGGCCGCGCCATCGAGGACATTACGCTGCCGCCAGGCACCACCATCGGCGCGATCATCCGCGACGAGGAAGTGCTGATCGCCCACGACGACACGGTGATCGAAGCCGGCGACCACGTGATTCTGTTCCTTGTGGATAAAAAACATATCCGCGATGTGGAAAAGCTGTTCCACGTGGGGTTGAGCTTTTTCTGATCCAACGCCGTCCTGTAGCCGCTGCCGCAGGGGCGCGGCGATCTCCGACCCGCAGGAGGTCCTCCGGACCTGTCGCAGTCTGCGGCAGCGGCTACAAGAGTCCACAGGAGTGACAACGATGCTCGAATCCCTGGAAAAAATGCTCGCCAAGGGCATGGATAACTCGCTGCTGCGCTTCGGCCTGGGCAAGGGTTATCTGGATCTGCACGAATACGCCAAGGCCGCCGAACACCTGCAACGCTGCGTCGGTTTCGACCCCAAGTATTCGGCGGCGTGGAAGCTGCTGGGCAAGGCCTATCAAGGCCTGGAGGACTATCCGGCGGCGCGCCAGGCCTGGGAGCAGGGCCTGGAAGCAGCCCGTGGGCATGGCGACAAGCAGGCAGAAAAGGAAATGACGGTGTTCCTCAAGAAGCTCGAGCGCCAGGGCAAAGGCGGACTGTAGCCGCTGCCGAGTGAGCGAGGCTGCGTACGAGGACGTAGTCCTCGCTAAACCTGAACACCGGGATTGTCAGGCGAATCGCAGCGTCTGGTCTTGCGCCCGCTTCGCGGTCGATCGCAGCCTCGCAAGCTCGGCAGCGGCTACAGAGGCAATGTCCGGCCGCGTCACAGGTAACGCAGGCCGATGCCCTCGGCGTCCACCAGCACCACCTCCATCTTCACCCGCGGCGCGTTCATCGGCAGACCTTGCACCTGGCCGTAGACCACCGCGCCCTTGGGCAGCGCCGCCAGTGCCGGGTGCTTGACGTAGACCCCGCTGGCGGACAGGTTGCGCGTCTGGCCCAGGCACTCGCCGAAGCTTTCGTGCTGGATCTTGATCCTCAGGGATTTGCGCGAATCGGGCATATGCTGTGCTCTGCTTCAGCCTTTGCGGATAACCTTGGGCGAAAGGTTATCCACAGATCGTGCCAGGCGGTCAGTACCAGCGTTCTTCGCCGGGCGGACGTTTCTTGAAACGCTTCATGCTCCACATGTACTGGCTCGGATAAGCCCGCACATAGCGCTCGACCACCTGGCTCATCGCCGCGCAGGAGGTTTCGGTGTCGGTGCTGTACATCGCGTCCGGCGCGGCTTCGAGGATCACCTTGTAGCCCGAACCGTCGGGCAGGCGCAGCGCATGCAGGAACACCCCGACCGCCTTGCCGCCGGCGAGCATGTTCGGCACGAACTTGCTGGTCAGCGCCTGGGTGGCGAAGAAGGGCACGAAGATCCCGGCGGATTCGGCCGGTTCCGGGTCGGCGGGAATGCCCACCGCCCCCCCTTTGCGCACTTCCTTGATGACGCTGAGGATGCCTTCCTTGGTCGAGGCCGCCACCCGGTTGCCCAGCTGGACCCGCTGCTTGCGCAGCAGTTCGTCCACCGCCTTGAGCTTCGGCGGGCGGTAGAAAATGATCGGTTTGCACTGGCTGCAATAGAAGTGGTTGAGCACTTCCCAGTTGCCCAGGTGGCTGGTGATGCCGACCACGCCCTTGCCCGACGCCAGCGCTTCTTGCAGCACCTCGAGGCCCTCGACTTCACGCACCAGGGCGATCGAACGCTCGGCCGGCCAGATCCAGGCGCAGGCGCTTTCAGTCAGGGACTTGCCGATGTCTTTCAGGCTCTGTCCCACTAAACGCTCGCGCTCGGCGGCGTCCATCTGCGGAAAGCACTTGGCCAGGTTGATCCGCACCACATCGCGGGAACGGTTGGGGGTCTTCCACATGATCCAGCCGATGGCCGAACCGACCGCCTGCACCGCGCGCCAGGGCAGCAGGGCAAACAATCGCAGAGCGCCCACCAACAGGGCGCCTTTAAACTTATCCACAGGTGACTCCTGATATCCGGGTCATGAACCTTGTCGCAAGCCGGTTATTCTAACCGCCCGTTTGCCAGGATGGCGTAGCGATCGCAGTCCCGAGTGTGATCCATCACCATGCCCGAAGCCTGCATCAGTGCATAACAGATGGTCGGCCCGATAAAGGTGAAGCCGGCCTTTTTCAGACCCTTGCTCATCGCCTCGGCCTCTGGAGTCACCGCCGGGACCTCGCTGCGATCCTTGAAATGATTGACCCTGGGCACCCCGCCGACGAACGACCAGAGGAATTCCACCGGATCCTCCAGCGCCATCCAGGCCTGGGCATTGCGCCGCGCGGCAGCGAGTTTCAGGCGGTTGCGGATGATCCCGGGATCGAGCATCAACTCGTCGATTTCCGCGTCGCTCATCTGCGCCACGCGCTGCACATCGAAGCCGAACAGCACTTGCCGATAGCGCTCGCGCTTCTTCAGGACGGTGATCCAGGACAGGCCGGCCTGGAACCCTTCGAGCAATAACAACTCGAACAAACGCTGCGCATCGCGTAGCGGCACGCCCCACTCCTGATCGTGGTACGCCATGTACAGGGGATCTTCGTTGCACCAAAAGCAGCGTGGCATAAGGCTCCAGTGGGCGTGCGCACAACTGAATCGGGTATACTCCCGCTCTTTAAATCGCAGCCCAAGTAACAGGTGAATTTCGTGAGCCAGCCTACGCCAGCCGTGCGTACCTTCCAAGACTTGATCCTCGCCCTCCAGCAATACTGGGCCGAGCAAGGTTGTGTGGTACTTCAGCCCTACGATATGGAAGTAGGCGCCGGCACTTTCCATACCGCCACGTTCCTGCGCGCCATCGGCCCGGAAACCTGGAACGCCGCTTATGTGCAGCCCAGTCGTCGCCCGACTGACGGCCGCTACGGCGAAAACCCGAACCGTCTGCAGCACTACTACCAGTTCCAGGTGGTCTTGAAGCCGAACCCGGAAAACTTCCAGGAGCTGTACCTGGGCTCGCTCAAGCACGTCGGCCTCGACCCGCTGGTGCACGACATCCGTTTCGTCGAAGACAACTGGGAATCGCCGACCCTCGGTGCCTGGGGCCTGGGCTGGGAAGTCTGGCTCAACGGCATGGAAGTGACCCAGTTCACCTACTTCCAGCAAGCCGGTGGCATCGAGTGCTACCCGGTGACCGGCGAGATCACCTACGGCCTGGAACGCCTGGCCATGTACCTGCAGGGCGTGGATTCGGTCTACGACCTGGTCTGGGCCGACGGCCCGTTCGGCAAGGTGACCTATGGCGACGTGTTCCACCAGAACGAAGTGGAGCAGTCGACCTACAACTTCGAACACGCCAACGTCGACAAGCTGTTCGAACTGTTCGATTTCTACGAAAGCGAAGCCAAGCGCCTGATCGAGCTGGATCAGCCGCTGCCGCTGCCGAGCTATGAAATGGTCCTCAAGGCCTCGCACACCTTCAACCTGCTGGATGCCCGTCGCGCGATCTCCGTGACCGCGCGTCAGCAGTACATCCTGCGTGTGCGCACCCTGGCGCGTTCCGTCGCGCAAGCCTACCTGCTGGCCCGCGCCAAGCTGGGCTTCCCGATGGCAACCCCGGACCTGCGTGATGAAGTGTTGGCTAAGTTGGAGGCGGCACAATGAGTGCGCAAGATTTTCTGGTTGAACTGGGCACTGAAGAACTGCCACCCAAAGCACTGAACACCCTGGCCGAAGCCTTCCTGGGCGGTATCGAAAAAGGCCTGCAGGCCGCCGGCCTGAACTTCGAAACCAAACATGTCTACGCCGCACCACGCCGCCTGGCGGTGCTGATCAGCGGCCTGGCCACCCAGCAGCCGGATCGCAGCATCAACCTCGACGGCCCGCCGCGCCAGGCCGCCTTCGACGCCGAAGGCAACCCGACCCAGGCTGCCCTGGGCTTCGCCAAGAAATGTGGCGTGGACCTGAGCGAAATCGACCAGAGCGGGCCGAAGCTGCGCTACAGCCAGAGCATCAAGGGCAAGCCGACCGCCAGCCTGCTGCCGACCATCGTCGAAGACTCGCTGAACGACCTGCCGATTCCGAAACGCATGCGTTGGGCTGCGCGCAAGGAAGAGTTCGTGCGTCCGACCCAATGGCTGGTGATGCTGCTCGGTGACCAGGTCATCGACTGCACCATCCTCGCCCAGAAAGCCGGTCGCGACTCCCGTGGCCACCGCTTCCATCACCCGCAAAGCGTGCGCATCACCTCGCCGGCCAACTATCTGGACGACCTGCGCGCCGCCTACGTGCTGGCCGACGCCAACGAGCGTCGCGAGCTGATCAGCAAGCGCACCGAAGAACTGGCGCGCCTGCAGGAAGGCACCGCCATCGTTCCAGCTGATTTGCTGGACGAAGTGACCGCCCTGGTGGAATGGCCGGTGCCGCTGGTTTGCTCGTTCGAGGAGCGTTTCCTCGAAGTGCCGCAGGAAGCCCTGATCACCACCATGCAGGACAACCAGAAATACTTCTGCCTGCTGGACGTCGACGGCAAGCTGCTGCCGCGTTTCATCACCGTGGCCAACATCGAAAGCAAGGACCCGCGCCAGATCATCGAGGGCAACGAGAAAGTCGTTCGCCCACGCCTGACCGACGCCGAATTCTTCTTCAAGCAGGACAAGAAACAGAAGCTCGAAGACTTCAACCAGCGCCTGCAGAACGTGGTGTTCCAGGAGAAGCTGGGCAGCGTCTACGACAAGGCCGAGCGCGTCTCGAAACTGGCCGCGTTCATCGCCCCGCGCATCGGCGGCGACGCCCAGCGTGCCGCGCGCGCGGGCCTGCTGTCGAAGTGCGACCTGGCCACCGAAATGGTCGGCGAGTTCCCGGAAATGCAAGGCATCGCCGGTTACTACTACGCCCTCAATGACGGTGAGCCGGAAGACGTCGCCCTGGCGCTGAACGAGCAGTACATGCCACGTGGCGCCGGCGCCGAGCTGCCAAGCACCGTCACCGGTGCCGCCGTGGCCATCGCCGACAAGCTCGACACCCTGGTCGGCATCTTCGGCATCGGCATGCTGCCAACCGGCAGCAAGGACCCGTACGCGCTGCGTCGTGCCGCGCTGGGCGTGCTGCGCATCCTGATCGACAAGAAGCTCGACCTGGACCTGACCGAAGCCGTGGCGTTCGCCGTCAGCGCGTTCGGCAGCAAGGTCAAGAGCGCCGGCCTGGCCGATCAGGTCCTGGAGTTCATCTTCGACCGTCTGCGTGCCCGTTACGAAGACGAAGGCGTGGATGTCGCCACCTACCTGTCGGTCCGTGCCCTGAAGCCGGGTTCGGCCCTGGACTTCGACCAGCGCGTGCAGGCCGTGCAGGCCTTCCGCAAGCTGCCGGAAGCCGCCGCATTGGCCGCGGTGAACAAGCGCGTTTCGAACCTGCTGAGCAAGGTCGAAGGCAGCGTGCCGACCACCGTGGAAGCCAAGTACTTCGACAATGCCAACGAGTTCTCCCTGTACTCGGCGATCCAGCAAGCGGACCAGGCCGTGCAGCCAATGGCCGCGGCGCGCCAGTACAGCGAGACCCTGGCCCGCCTGGCCGCCCTGCGCGAGCCGGTCGATGCCTTCTTCGAGAAGGTGATGGTCAACGCCGAAGACGCCAACGTGCGGGCCAACCGCTACGCGCTGCTGGCACGTCTGCGAGGTCTGTTCCTCGGTGTCGCCGACATCTCGTTGCTGGGGTAAGGCGTACGTGAAACTGCTGATTCTCGATCGGGACGGAGTGATCAATTACGACTCCGACGCTTACATCAAATCGGTGGAGGAGTGGATTCCGCTCCCCGGCTCGGTCGAAGCCATCGCGCAGTTGAGCAAGGCCGGCTGGACGGTAGCGGTCGCTACCAACCAGTCGGGCATCGCTCGCGGTTACTACGATGTCGCCACCCTCGACGCCATGCACGAGCGCCTGCGCGCTCTGGTGGCCGAGCAGGGCGGCGAACTCGGCCTCATCGTGTACTGCCCCCATGGCCCGGACGAAGGTTGCGCCTGCCGCAAACCCAAGCCCGGCATGTTGCAGACCATTGCCCGGCATTACGCAGTGGATCTGGCTGGTCTATGGTTTGTGGGCGACAGTCTCGGTGACCTGGAGGCCGCAAAAGCCGTCGACTCTCAGCCAGTTTTGGTAAAGACCGGGAAAGGCGAAAAGACCCTGGGGAAAACCCTACCGGTAGGCACCTTGATTTTTGACGACCTGGCGGCAGTTGCCGCTGAACTTATCCACAATTAGAGAGCTCTTCTGACATCCTGGCCAAGGATTGTTCGGGAGTGCGCTTTTTTTAGAGGCGGGCAATGCCCGCAACGGTAAACGCCGCTATGTCGATCCTGCAGGCAATCAGAACCTTCTTCTTTTACCTGCTGCTGGGCACCAGTTCGTTGCTGTGGTGCTCCCTGAGCTTTTTTATCGCGCCCTTCCTGCCGTTCAAGGCGCGCTATCGCTTTATCAACGTCTATTGGTGCCGCTGCGCGTTGTGGCTGGCCAAGGTGTTTCTCAAGATCAATGTGGAAGTGAAGGGCGCGGAAAACGTCCCCGAGCGTCCTTGCGTGATTGTCTCGAACCACCAGAGCACCTGGGAGACGTTCTTTCTCTCGGCCTATTTCGAACCGCTGAGCCAGGTGCTCAAGCGGGAGCTGCTGTATGTGCCGTTCTTCGGCTGGGCCATGGCCATGCTGCGCCCGATCGCCATCGATCGCGACAATCCCAAGGCCGCGCTCAAGCAGGTCGCCAGTAAGGGCGACGAGCTGCTCAAGGACAGTGTCTGGGTGCTGATCTTCCCGGAAGGCACCCGGGTGCCTTACGGCCAGATGGGCAAGTTCTCCCGTAGCGGCAGCGCCCTGGCGGTCAATGCCGACTTGCCGGTGCTGCCGGTAGCGCACAACGCCGGCAAATACTGGCCGAAGACCGGCTGGGTCAGGCACCCCGGTACCATCACCGTGGTGATCGGTGCGCCGATGCACGCCGAAGGCTCCGGACCACGGGCCATCGCCGAGCTCAACGACCGGGTCGCGGCCTGGAATGAGCAGGCGCAGCGGGACATGGGTTCGCTGCCTCCGGTAGCCGCGGCGCCGGACAAAATGGCCATCTGAGTTTCTGTGGATAACCTGTGTACCGTTTTATTGGAAATCGCTATATAAAATCCGTAAATAGATGATTTATATACATATTTCCTAAACCCATAAAATACCGGAAAACGTGCATAAGTTTTCTGGATACGAAAAAACCGGCCTGGAGCCGGTTTTTTTTCGCCTATCGATATTCAGTCCGTGAGCAGAGGTAATTGCAGGCTGAAGGTCGTCCCCTCGCCGACCACGCTACGGCAGACAATCCGCCCTTTATGCCGGTCGACCACCGCCTTGACCATCGACAACCCCAGCCCCAGGCCTTCGCTGCCCTGGGCCGAGGCGAAGCGCTGGTACTGCACGAACAGCTGCGGCAGTTCATCGGCCGCAATGCCTTTGCCCTGGTCGGTGATATCGCAGGTCAGCCAGCCCTCCGTACACGCGACTTGCACCCGGACAGTCGAGCCCGACGGGCTGTACTTGATGGCGTTTTCCAGCAGGTTGAACAAGGCCCGGGTCAGCAGGGACTGATCGGCCAGCACCATGCCTTCGGCATCGTCGTCGAGGTCATGCACCAGCTGGATGTTTTTCAGCTGGGCGATGGTCATGGCCTGGTCGAACGCATCCAGCACCAGCATGGCGAACATGCTCGGCTGGAACTGATAGGCCTCGGACTCGGCCTTCGCCAGTTGCACAAAGGCTTCGGTGAGCCCCAGGGCGCGACGCACCTGGAGTTCGATCTGGCTGTAGATCCGCGTGTCGCCCGAGCCCTGGTGCCGCTGTACATCGAGCAAGGCCAGGATCGCCGAATGAGGCGCGCGCAGGTCATGGGACAGGAAGCGCAACAGGGTGGCCCGCTGCTGTTCGGCGTCCCGTTCCAGGCTCAGGTCAGTGAGGCTCAGCAGCCAGCCGATCGGCGTATCGCTGTCGATCGGCAGCAAGGGCGCCAGGTCCACGCGCAGGCTGCGCTGCTCAATATCGCGAAACTCCAAAGGCTGCAGCTGCGACAGGGCAGGGCGTTGCCCATCCTGCAAACCGGGATAACCCAGGCCGGACAACTGGTGGACCAAGTCCTCGCCGATCAGCGCGTTGCCAAACACTTCGCGGGCGTTGCGATTGGCCAGCAACACGCGGCCGTCCGGATCGCTGATCAGGGTGGCCACCGGCAGGTATTCCAGGCCGTCGGCAATGAACCGGCGGGTGTCGCGGGTGCGGCTCAATGCCTGCTCCAGGGCCACGATCTGCCCCTGCAGTACATCCCCTGCGGGAGCCTGGGTGCGTCGGCGCTCGGGCAGTACCTTAGGCTCGCTGTCCAGGCGTGCCAGCTCCCAGCCGAAGTAGGCCAGGATCACGCTCAGACGGCGCCAGTTCCAGATCAGGTACGCCAGCAACATCCCCAACAGGCTGGCCACCGGTGGCCACCACAGCCCCAGGCGCAGCAGCCCGGCCGAACCGAGCAGGGCTGCTGCCATGCAGGCCAGGGTCAGCCACAACGCATGTCGCGGCCGCACCAGCAGCAATCCCAGCAAGGCCGCCACCAGCAGCACCGACAGCGCCGCGACCGGCCATTGCCCGAGGGCGACGATGGTGCGCTGCTGCAACAAGCCATTGAGCAGGTTGGCCTGGATCTCGATACCTGGGGTGGTGCCGACACTGGCCGACTGCGGGGTGACATAGCGGTCACCCAGGCCGGGCGCGGTAGTGCCGATCAGGATCAGCTTGTCGCGCAACAGCTCCGGCGGGACTTCGCCGCGCAATACGCTGACATAAGGGACACTGGGGAAACCGCCATGGGGACTGATGAAGGGGATGCGTACTGGGTTGCTGCGCAGCCAGCCCTGGGCGATCTGCGCGGTGTCCGAGCCGGGCATCGACAGGGCCGTGCCCGGGTATGCCTGTTGATAAAGCAGCCAGGTCAGTTGCGCCTTCGGTGCCTGCGGTGGGCCTTCGCGCAGATAGACGCTGCGAACCGTGCCGTCGGCGTCGGCCTCGGCATTGATATGGCCGACCGCCTTGGCGCACTGACTCAACGCCGGCACCGGTTCGATCTCGCCCAGCGGCTGGCCGTAGCGGGCCACGCTCTCGCGCAGCAGGGGCAGGAATACCTTGCCCTCGCGGCAGACCGCCTGGGCCAGTCGTTGATCGTTTTCGGGAATGCTGTCGGGTTCGCTGAAGATCACGTCGAACAACACACCCTGGACCTTGACCGCCGTCAGCCGATCCAGCAGGTCGGCGTGCAGGGTACGCGGCCAGGGCCACTGGCCCAGCTGCTGCAGGCTGTAGTCGTCGATGGTGATCATCAGCAGCCGCGAATCGACCGGCAGCGGGCTGAGCCGCCGCAGGTTGTCATACAGCAGGTTATTCAGCGCCAGCCCGTGGCTCAACGACAGCAGGGCGGTCAAGGGCAGCAGGATCAGGCTGACCCATGCCCATTCCCGCACCAGACCGCCAAACAGTCGCTGGGCTTGCGTCGGCTCCCGGCCCTCGGGTCGGCGCCAGCGCCTCACCGACAAACCGCCGCGCACTTACTGAACACGCGTGGTCCTGGGGTAATAGAAGATGTCATAGACGCCCGTCTCTCCTTCGAGTCCGTGCTCATCGAAAGCAGAAAGGCGGACATGATAAAAAAACGCTTCCAGGCCGCTGAAGTTGACTTCCGGCGTGCTGGAGAACTGTTCCTGCTTGATATTGAGGAAGCTTTTGTCAGTCGCCACCTGGGCCCGGTAACGCTTGGCGCCCGGCAAGGGCTTCATGATCAGTTGCCAGACCGGCAGATCGCCCGTCTGGCCCGCCTGGCCCATCAGTTGCGGCGCGGGTAACAGATCGACTGGCTTCAGCGGGCCTTCTTTCTGGATGCGCAAACCCTGGCGAGCCATGACCTGGACTTCACCGGGAACCGGCCCAACCGGTTTATCCACAGGGCGTTTCTTGCCCTGGGTCTTTTTCGGCGCTTCGTCGTCTTCGCGGTTGACCGCTACCTGGCCGTTGAGCACTTCCACCAGCGACTGCTGATCGTCGTTACGCACCCGGAAGTGCGTGCCGCGTACGCCTAGCACGCCGATCGGCGTGACGATCTGGAAACGGTCGTAATCGCTCGGGCGCTTGATGACATAGGATTCGATCTGCCCCTGCTCGAGCGCGACCTGGGGGATCGCATGTTCTTCGTTCAGGTGCAGGGTGATCTGGGAACTGGAGGGCAGTACCACCAGCGAGCCATCGCCCAGGGACAGGCTGACGAATGCCGAAGGCGAGGTCTTCACCCCTTCGAGTTCATCGACGCTCATGCCTTCTTCCAGGGGCACCTGGTTGCCCTTGGCATCCAGCTTCCAGGCTTCGCCCGTGAGGTGCTCGACCGTCGCCGGCAACGGCTGGCCACGGCATTGCTGGTTTTCATCGATATAGGGAGGGCGCTTGGATGCTGCAACGGCAGCCTGCACCGTGGAAAAGGCCAGTGCGCTACCGAGAAGAAACGACACGAGCATGGCCCGGTGGCGGATTTGCAAGGAGGTCATGGGTTCATAGGTCCGTAGTCGCGCTCTTCTGAAGTCCGTGCCATTAGAACTGCATTGTTAGCGTTCTGACCATACCTCTCGAACCAAGGCCGGCCAGGGTCATTCCCTTACGGGACAAACAGCACAACCGCTGGAGAGCGGCTGCGCTGCTTGGCTCCATGCCGGCCGGATGCGAATCGACGCATCCGGCCGCACAGGTCAGTCCCGCTCGATGGAGATCAACCGATAGGCCAGGGCTCCCAGCCCTGCGCCCAACAGAGGGGCTACCCAGAACAGCCACAGCTGGGACACTGCCCACTCACCGGCGAAGAAAGCTACCGCGGTGCTGCGGGCCGGGTTGACCGAGGTATTGGTGACCGGAATGCTGATCAGGTGGATCAGGGTCAGCGTCAGGCCAATGGCAATCGGAGCAAAACCAGCTGGAGCACGCTTGGCGGTGGCACCCAGGATGATCAGGAGGAACATCGCCGTGAGCACAACTTCGGTCAACAACGCAGCAAACATCGAGTAGCCACCAGGCGAGTGCTCACCATAGCCATTGGCCGCGAAGCCCGCCGACGCGTCGAAACCGACCTTGCCGGAAGCGATCAGGAACAGCACGCCACCCGCGGCGAGTCCACCGAGAACCTGGGCGACGATATATGGCAGCAGCCGGCTACCCGGGAAACGCCCACTCAACCACAGGCCAACCGAGACTGCGGGGTTGAGGTGAGCCCCGGAAATCGGACCCAATGCGTAAGCCATAGTCAGGACGCTCAGGCCAAAGGCCAGGGCTACCCCCAGATAACCGATCCCGAACTGCGGAACGCCGGCCGCCAGTACGGCGCTCCCGCACCCGCCCAGGACCAACCAGAACGTACCGAAAAACTCAGCGCCGAATGTCTTCATCAGAGGCCTTCACAGATAAAAAATGAGGAGTTGTTTGTTGGCTGGCGGCGCCGTGGGGCCGCGCGGGAGAGGAGGGATGACACATCCCTGTGTCGAAGCATTACGTCCTGAGGAGGCACTCCCTGTATTCCCCTGTACTGCAAATCGAGGCCAAGCCTCGGTCTGACGCCCGCCAATCCGGCGGTTGACACTCCCTGTGTCGGAGCACTTCCGAATGCCCCTGTGTGCCACTCAGCGACTACGAATTTACCGGCATGGTGTGGAGGCCGGGCCGGTTTGCAATATTTGTTCAGAATTGTCTGATCTAGAACACCCAACGCTGCTGCTCCTGATAGACCATAGGCTGGGTCATCTGTGGCGCGCTGATCGGGGCGAATCCCTGGGAATCGCTGAACCCGATAGTGGTTACGGATGGGCTGAAATAGCGCTGCACCGGCAAGGCGTAGTCCGAAGACGGCAGCGCAGGCTGCTCCGCGGTTGAACCCAGGCCCAGGCAAGCCGCGAGCATCAGTGTGGTAAATCGAGCCAGGCCCGCTGCCCGCGCAATGCCTGCGTAGAGCAACCGCCCCTTCCCCAGGATGTTCCCCATAGTCCTTTTCCTCGCACATTCGAGCCGGTATCGTTCTGCAATGAATGCAGGCCGGATGGACAGTACTCCTGTCGGCTACCGGCTATATGACATCAGCGTATCGAGCAAAGGTATGAACCAGAGCAATTCGCCACAATTGTTCAGATTCGTCTGATCAGCCTAAACTCAGCGCCAGGTAAGGCCTCAAATAAAGCCATCAGCATTCTCTCGCGATAAAAGGAACTGCCCCGCATGCGTGTCGCAATACTGGATGACGAGCCCGCCGAACTGGCGCGGGTGGAACAGACACTGCGACAGATCCCCGGCCCCGGGGAACAGCCATGGACGCTGCACAGCTTCGAGCGTGGCGAGGACCTGCTGCGGCAGCTGCGGCGCGAAACCTTCGACCTGCTGATTCTCGACTGGCAACTGCCGGACCTCAGCGGGCTGTCGTTGCTGCGCTGGACCCGTGAACACATGGAGGCGCCACCGGCGGCCATCATGCTCACCAGCCGCGATGCCGAGAGCGATATTGTCCAGGCCCTGAACACCGGTGCCGACGACTATGTGAGCAAACCTTTCCGCCCCAACGAACTCAAGGCACGGGTAACCGCCGTCCTGCGGCGTCACGGCTTGCAGCGATCGGCAGCCGTCGAGGTGCAAACCTTCAACGACCTGGCCTTCGATGACGCCGAGCTGACCGTGACCCGAGCCGGCAACCCGATCAGCCTCACCGAACGCGAGTACCGCCTGGCCCATTGCCTGTTCGCCAACCTGGGTCGGCCGTTATCCCGGGAATACCTCTACGAACGTTTCTGGACCCACGAGGAAATCGTCTCCTCCCGTCCCCTGGACACTCACATCTACCGCTTGCGCAACAAGCTGGGGTTGACCGCGGATCGTGGCTGGCAGTTGCTGACCATCTATGGTTATGGCTATCGCCTGGAAAGTGTTTCAGCGGCCGAGTAGGGGCGGCCCTTTTAACCAGGCAATAAAAAAGGCCAACGCTGAGCGTTGGCCTTTTTCATTTCGGCGATGCAACCCGGATCAGAAGTCCAGGTTGGATACCGCCAGGGCGTTGCTTTCGATGAAGTCACGACGAGGCTCGACCGCATCACCCATCAGGGTGTTGAAGATCTGGTCGGCGCCGATGGCGTCTTCGATGGTGACCTTGAGCATGCGGCGCACGCTTGGGTCCATGGTGGTTTCCCACAGCTGATCCGGGTTCATCTCACCCAGACCTTTGTATCGCTGGATGGTGTGGCGCTTGGTGCTTTCGGTCATCAGCCAGTCCAGGGCTTCCTTGAACTCGGTCACCGCCTTCTTGCGCTCGCCGCGCTGAATATAAGCGCCTTCGTCCAGCAGGGAGCTCAGTTGAGCGCCGAGGGTGACGACGGTCTTGTAGTCATTGCTGCCGAAGAAGTCGCGGTTGAAGGTGACGTAGTTCGACAGGCCGTGGGAGATCAGTTCGACCTCTGGCAGCCACACATTACGTTCACGGTCTTCACGCAGGCTGGCCTTGTAGACCAGGCCGGACTTCTCGACGGTGCGCAGGCGGACTTCATACTGGGCCAGCCAATCCTGCATCGCCGCGTGATCGGAGAGTTGCTCCAGGCTCACGGCCGGCAGGTAGATGAAGTGCTCGGTCAGCTCTTGAGGGTACAGGCGCGACAGACGCTTGAGGGTCTTCATGACCATGCGGAAGTCATTCACCAGGCGCTCCAGCGCCTCGCCGGAAATACCCGGTGCTTCTTCGTTCAGGTGCAGGCTCGCATCTTCCAGGGCCGACTGCGTCATGTACTCTTCCATGGCGTCGTCGTCTTTGATGTATTGCTCTTGCTTGCCTTTCTTGACCTTGTACAGCGGCGGTTGAGCGATGTAGATGTAGCCACGCTCGATCAGTTCCGGCAACTGACGGAAGAAGAAGGTCAGCAGCAGGGTACGGATGTGCGAACCGTCGACGTCGGCGTCGGTCATGATGATGATGTTGTGATAACGCAGCTTGTCGATGTTGTACTCTTCGCGGCCGATGCCGCAACCGAGTGCAGTGATCAAGGTGCCGACCTCTTGCGAGGAAATCATCTTGTCGAAGCGCGCTTTCTCGACGTTGAGGATCTTGCCCTTGAGCGGCAGGATCGCCTGGGTCTTACGGTTGCGTCCCTGCTTGGCGGAGCCGCCAGCAGAGTCACCTTCCACCAGGTAGAGTTCGGAAAGAGCAGGGTCTTTTTCCTGACAGTCCGCCAGTTTGCCCGGCAGGCCGGCGATATCCAGCGCGCCTTTACGACGGGTCATCTCACGGGCTTTACGCGCCGCTTCACGGGCACGGGCGGCGTCGAGCATCTTGCCGACCACCAGCTTGGCTTCGTTCGGGTTTTCCAGCAGGAAGTCGGAGAAGTACTTGCCCATTTCCTGTTCGACCGCGGTCTTCACTTCGGAAGACACCAGCTTGTCTTTGGTCTGGGAGCTGAACTTCGGATCCGGCACCTTGACCGAAATGATCGCGGTCAGGCCTTCGCGGGCATCGTCACCGGTGGTGGCGACCTTGTGCTTCTTCGCCAGACCTTCCTGCTCGATGTAGTTGTTCAGGTTACGCGTAAGCGCTGAACGGAAGCCCACCAGGTGGGTACCGCCGTCGCGCTGCGGAATGTTGTTGGTGAAGCACTGCAGGTTTTCGTTGAAGCTGTCGTTCCACTGCAGGGCGATTTCCACGCCAATGCCGTCTTCACGCTGCACATTGAAGTGAAACACCTGGTTGACCGCAGTCTTGTTGGTGTTCAGGTATTCAACGAACGCACGCAAGCCGCCTTCGTACTTGAACAGCTCTTCCTTGCCGCTGCGCTCGTCCTTCAGAACGATACCGACACCGGAGTTGAGGAAGGACAGTTCACGAATCCGCTTGGCCAGGATGTCCCAGCTGAAGTGGATGTTCTTGAAGGTCTCGCTGGAAGCCTTGAAGTGAATCTGGGTACCGGTGGTTTCGCTGTCACCGACGATAGCCATAGGCGCCTGAGGCACACCGTGAACGTAGGTCTGTTCCCAGATCTTGCCACTGCGGCGAACGGTCAGGACCAGTTCTTCGGACAGGGCGTTCACTACCGACACACCCACACCGTGCAGACCGCCGGATACTTTGTAGGAGTTATCGTCGAACTTACCGCCGGCGTGCAGTACGGTCATGATGACCTCGGCTGCGGAAACGCCTTCTTCTTTATGCACGTCTACCGGGATGCCGCGACCGTTGTCACGCACGGTAATGGATTCGTCCGGGTGGATGATGATGCTGATGTCGTCGCAATGGCCGGCCAGAGCTTCGTCGATCGAGTTATCGACCACCTCGAACACCATATGGTGCAGACCGCTGCCATCGTCGGTGTCACCAATGTACATACCGGGACGTTTGCGTACGGCATCCAAACCTTTCAGCACTTTAATGCTGCTCGAGTCGTACGTGTTTTCTTCGCTCATGCCTTCACTCCCGATGGTCGTGGGTCTGGGTGATACGGCCCTGTTCCACGTGGAACAGGGCAACTGGCGTTTCCGTCTGCCAGCCTTCCCTCAATAATTCGTGGTCTACACAGGTGATGAACACCTGGCAGCGTAAGTCTTCCAACAAGCGACAAAGTGCGCGGCGATGCTGCTCGTCCAGTTCGGACGGCAAGTCATCCACCAGATAAATACACTGACCGCGCCGGGCCTGGCTGACCAGATGCCCCTGGGCGATCCGCAAGGCACAGACCACCAACTTCTGCTGACCGCGGGACAAGATGTCCGCAGCGTTGTGTGCGCCCAATCTGAGACGCAAATCAGCACGTTGGGGGCCGGCCTGGGTATGACCCATTTGCTGATCACGATGGAGGGATGTCGCGAGCACTGCACTGAGCTCTCGCTCTTTATCCCAACCACGGTAATAGCTAAGCGTTAAGCCCTCGAGCTCTACCAGCTCGCTCAAGGTCCGCTCAAAGACTGGTTTCAAGGCTTTGATATAAGCGCGGCGGTATTCATCAATTTCAGCGCTGGCCTGACACAGTTCCCTGTCCCAGGCTGCTTGCGAAGCGGCGTCAAGTGTACCATGCCGCAGCCATGAGTTCCGCTGCCGCAGGGCCTTCTGCAAGCGCTGCCAGGTTGACATGAAGCGGGGTTCCACGTGGAACACGCCCCAATCAAGGAACTGGCGCCTGATTTTCGGAGCACCTTCCAGCAGTCGGAAACTGTCCGGGTTGATCAACTGCAGGGGCAGGATCTCCGCCAGCTGCGCCGCGCTGCGGGCGTTCTGCCCGTCGATACGGATCTGGAATTCGCCCTGCCGGTCGCGAGATATCCCCAGGCTGCTATGTCCGCCTTCTGCCAGCTCGACCTGACCGAACACCGTACAGGCGAGTTGCTCGTACTGGATCACCGGCAATAAACGGGCACTGCGAAACGAGCGAGCAAGCCCCAGCAAGTGGATGGCTTCCAGCACGCTGGTTTTGCCACTGCCGTTGGCGCCGTAGAGGAGATTGATGCGGGGAGAGGGGGAGAAGGTCACCGGGTGCAGATTGCGCACCGCGGTGACCGAGACGCGACTGAGGGACATCTAGCTTCTGCTGAGCATGATTACAGGCGCATCGGCATGACAACGTAGGCCGAGTCGTCGTTGTCGGATTCCTGCACCAGCGCACTGCTGTTGGAATCGGACAGGATCAGGCGTACCTGTTCGGTGGTCATTACGCCCAAGACGTCGAGCAGATAGCTCACGTTGAAGCCGATCTCCAGCGAACCGCCGTTGTATTCCACGCCGACTTCTTCTTCCGCCTCTTCCTGCTCCGGGTTGTTCGCCTGGATTTTCAGCTGACCGTTGGCCAGTTGCAGACGGATACCGCGGTACTTCTCGTTGGACAGAATCGCGGTACGGCTGAAGGCCTCACGCAGCGCCTGACGGTCGCCCAGTACCAGCTTGTCACCGCCCTTCGGCAGCACACGCTCGTAGTCCGGGAACTTGCCGTCGACCAGCTTGGAGGTGAAGGTGAACTCGCCGGTGGTAGCGCGGATATGGTGCTGACCCAGCACGATGCTGACGATGCCATCCGGCTCGGTGAGCAGGCGGGCCAGTTCCAGGATACCTTTGCGCGGCACGATCACCTGGTGGCGATCCGGCTGACCGATATCGGCCTGCATCGAGCACATGGCCAGGCGGTGACCGTCGGTGGCCACGGCGCGGATGATGCCGGCGGAGACCTCCAGCAGCATGCCGTTGAGGTAATAACGCACGTCCTGCTGGGCCATGGCGAAGCTAGTGCGCTCGATCAGGCGACGCAGCTTGCTCTGCTCCAGCTGGCAGGTCAGCGAACCCGGGCCTTCTTCCACGGTCGGGAAGTCGTTGGCCGGCAAGGTGGACAGGGTAAAACGGCTACGGCCAGCCTTGACCACCAGCTTCTGCTCGTCGACCTTGATGTCGATCAGCGCATCGTTCGGCAGGCTCTTGCAGATGTCCATCAGCTTACGCGCCGGGACAGTGATTTCGCCTGGCTCCGCCGGCTCTTCCAACTGCACGCGACCGACCAGCTCGACTTCCAGGTCGGTACCGGTCAGCGACAGTTGCTGGCCTTCGACAACCAACAGCACGTTGGAAAGTACCGGCAAGGTCTGACGACGTTCGACGACGCCGGCGACCAGTTGCAGGGGTTTCAACAGGGCTTCGCGTTGAATGGTGAAATGCATGGTCTAGTCCCTTGCCTTAATAAGCTGCGCTGGAGTCATCAAGTGGTCAGAGTACGCAGCAGGTTCTTGTAGTCCTCGCGGATGTCCGCGTCGGATTCCTTAAGTTCATTGATCTTGCGGCATGCGTGCAAGACCGTGGTGTGATCGCGGCCGCCGAACACATCGCCGATTTCCGGCAGGCTGTGGTTGGTCAGTTCCTTGGACAAGGCCATGGCTACCTGGCGCGGGCGCGCGACAGAACGCGAGCGACGCTTGGACAGCAGATCGGAGATCTTGATCTTGTAGTACTCGGCGACAGTGCGCTGAATGTTATCCACAGAGACCAGCTTGTCCTGCAGGGCCAGCAAGTCTTTCAGCGATTCGCGAATCAGCTCGATGGTGATATCGCGCCCCATGAAGTGCGAGTGGGCGATGACACGCTTGAGCGCACCCTCCAGCTCACGCACGTTGGAGCGAATCCGCTGGGCAATGAAGAACGCCGCATCGTGAGGCAGTTCGACTTTGGCCTGGTCGGCTTTCTTCATCAGGATCGCGACGCGGGTTTCCAGTTCCGGTGGCTCTACCGCCACCGTCAGGCCCCAGCCGAAGCGCGATTTCAGGCGTTCTTCCAGGCCTTCGATTTCCTTCGGATAGCGGTCACTGGTGAGAATCACCTGTTGGCCGCCTTCGAGCAGGGCGTTGAAGGTGTGGAAAAACTCTTCCTGGGAACGCTCCTTGCGGGCGAAGAACTGGATATCGTCGATCAGCAACGCATCCACCGAACGGTAGAAACGCTTGAATTCGTTGATCGCGTTGAGTTGCAACGCCTTGACCATGTCCGCCACGAAGCGCTCGGAATGCAGGTACACGACCTTGGCATTCGGGTTCTTCTTTAATAGGTGGTTACCCACAGCGTGCATCAAGTGGGTCTTACCCAAACCTACGCCCCCATAAAGGAAGAGCGGGTTGTAACCATGCTTGGGGTTGTCGGCTACCTGCCAGGCCGCGGCGCGGGCCAGCTGGTTGGACTTGCCTTCCACAAAGTTTTCGAAGGTAAAGGTGCGGTTCAGGTAACTGGTGTGCTTGAGCGCACCTTCCACCTGAACGGTGCGCTGTTCGGCGCGTACTGGAGCCTGCTGCGAGCTGGCCCCCGCCATCGGGTCGAAGCTGTCACGAGAGGGTTCTTCGCTGACTTCGGCAGCTTTCCGGGTTGCCGGTTTGGTCGGTGCGGCCGGAGCAGGTGCTGCGACTGGGGCGGCAGCGGAAGCCTGCTGAACCTGAGAGGCAACCGCGGCGGCCAGCGGAGCATTGGGTGCCGCACGAGGAGCGGAACTGCGTTTGCTGCCTATTAATAAGGAAAGCGCCGGCGCCATGCCATTGCCATGCTCATCCAGCAGCTCGAGCACGCGGCCCAGGTACTTTTCGTTAACCCAATCGAGAACAAAACGATTCGGTGCGTATACACGCAACTCGTCGCCTTCGGCTTCGACCTGTAGCGGACGGATCCAAGTGTTGAATTGCTGGGCAGGCAGCTCATCACGCAGAAGCTCCACGCACTGCTGCCAAAGTTCCACTGACACGGATATCCCCTAAGTTGAAAGCCGGTGAGGCAAAAACAAGCCGCCATTGTAGCGACCAGACGCACACTTATCCACATGTAGGTTGATCACAGGGCACTATGAATCAACGCTTTATCCCGAAAAAACACGACCAATGGTATGTGCATAAGCTCTGTGGATAACCATGCCTGAGGGCATTGCACAACTGGGGGCGAAAATCGGTGGATAACCCACCTGTGGATAACTCACCTTTCCACACACAGCTTTTCCGATAGCGCAGCACAGGCAGAGCACCGTTTCTCGACAGTGTTGTCATTCTCTGTACACCACGGTCTACAAGGGCTGAATGTAGTTATCCACAGATAGAGGCATCCCTAGCTTTTATAAGCTTTACAGAAAAGCTTTAAATAATTCCCTTCTTTATTTTTATATCTGGTTGACCGGGTTCTTCAGTCTTCGATGTGGACATACCCAGACAAAGGAAAAGCTGGTTGGAAATTGACCTAGAGGCTTGCTTTCTCTAGAATCGCCGATCTCTTAAAACGGGGGCCATTCCGGCCCGTTGTGGACGAACCAGGTAACACGACAATGAAACGTACTTTCCAACCAAGCACTATCAAACGCGCTCGTACCCACGGTTTCCGTGCTCGCATGGCTACCAAGAACGGTCGTGCCGTCCTGTCGCGTCGTCGCGCCAAAGGTCGTGCGCGTCTGGCAGTTTGATACTCCGGCACTGGAGGTGAGTCAGGACTTCAGTCGGGAAAAGCGTCTGCTTACCCCCCGGCATTTCAAGGCAGTCTTTGACTCCCCTACCGGCAAGGTTCCGGGGAAAAATCTCCTGCTCCTTGCGCGCAACAACGATCTGGATCATCCCCGTCTGGGGCTGGTTATCGGAAAAAAGAGCGTCAAGCTCTCCGTTGAGCGCAATCGCCTCAAACGTCTGATGCGCGAATCGTTTCGCCTGCACCAGGATGCTCTGGTCGGCTGGGACATCGTTATCGTCGCGCGCAAAGGTTTGGGCGATGTAGAAAACCCCGAATTGATTCAGCATTTCGACAAGCTCTGGAAGCGTCTGGCCCGTAACAAGCCGGCACCAGCAGCCAAACCCGAAACTGTAGGGGTAGACAGCCCGAATGCGTAAACTGGCACTCGTTCCGATCCAGTTTTATCGCTATGCCATTAGTCCTCTGATGGCCAATCACTGTCGTTTCTACCCCAGCTGTTCCTGCTACGCGTATGAAGCCATCGAAAATCATGGTCTTCTGCGCGGTGGCTGGCTGACCTTTCGTCGTTTAGGTCGCTGTCATCCGTGGAATCCCGGTGGTTATGACCCGGTTCCACCTATCCCTACCTCCCGTTCTTCTTCGATGGCCGAGTAATCATGGATATTAAACGCACGATCCTGATCGTCGCCCTGGCAATCGTGTCCTACGTCATGGTTCTTAAGTGGAACCAGGATTATGGCCAAGCTGCCCTGCCGACTCAGAATGTTGCTGCCAACACCGCCACCCCGGCTCTACCGGATACGCCTGTTGGTAACAATGCTTCCGCCAGTGCCGATGTACCCAGCGCGAATACCGATACCAGCCCCCCTACCGAAACTCCGGTAGCGGCAAGCAAAGACCTCATCCAGGTAAAAACGGATGTGCTCGATCTGGCTATCGATCCTCAAGGTGGTGATATCGCCCAGCTGAAGCTGCCGCTGTATCCACGTCGTCAAGACCATCCGGAAATTCCGTTCCAGCTGTTCGATAACGGTGGCGAACGTACTTATCTGGCGCAAAGCGGCCTGACCGGTACCAACGGCCCGGATGCCCGTCCTGCTGGACGCCCGGTTTACTCGGCCGAGAAAAAGACTTATCAACTGGCTGACGGCCAGAATCAGCTGAATGTCGACCTGAAATTCAGCGATGCCGGCGTCAACTACATCAAGCGTTTCACCTTTACCCGCGGTCTGTACGATCTGAAAGTCACCTATCTGATCGACAACACCAGCGACAAGGCCTGGACTGGCAACCTGTTTGCCCAGCTCAAACGCGACGCCAGCTCCGATCCTTCTTCCAGCACCGCCACCGGTACCGCGACTTACCTGGGCGCCGCCCTGTGGACAAGTTCCGAGCCGTACAAAAAAGTGTCGATGAAAGATATCGACAAGGGCTCGCTGAAAGAAACCGTGCAAGGTGGCTGGGTTGCCTGGCTGCAACACTACTTCGTGACCGCCTGGATCCCGGCGAAGAACGAAAGCAACGTGGTGCAGACCCGCAAGGATAACCAAGGCAATTACATCATCGGTTTCACCGGCCCGGCGCTGACCATTGCCCCAGGTGCCAAGGCTGAAACCACCGCCACTCTGTACGCCGGTCCGAAGAGCCAGGCCGTGCTGAAAGAGTTGTCCCCAGGCCTGGAACTGACTGTCGACTACGGCATTCTGTGGTTCATTGCCCAGCCGATCTTCTGGCTGCTGCAACATATCCACAGCATTGTGGGTAACTGGGGTTGGTCGATCATCTTCCTGACCATGCTGATCAAGGGGATCTTCTTCCCGCTGTCGGCGGCCAGCTACAAATCCATGGCGCGCATGCGTGCAGTGGCGCCGAAACTGGCGGCTCTGAAAGAGCAACATGGCGACGACCGGCAGAAAATGTCGCAAGCCATGATGGAGCTGTACAAGAAAGAGAAGATCAATCCGCTGGGTGGCTGCTTGCCAATCCTCGTGCAGATGCCGGTGTTCCTGTCCTTGTACTGGGTACTCCTGGAAAGCGTGGAAATGCGCCAGGCACCGTTCATGCTGTGGATTACCGACCTGTCGATCAAGGATCCGTTCTTCATCCTGCCGATCATCATGGGCGCCACCATGTTCATCCAGCAGCAACTGAACCCGACTCCTCCGGATCCGATGCAGGCCAAGGTGATGAAAATGATGCCAATCATCTTCACCTTCTTCTTCCTGTGGTTCCCGGCGGGTCTGGTGCTGTACTGGGTTGTGAACAACTGCCTGTCGATCGCCCAACAGTGGTACATCACACGTAAGATCGAAGCGGCTACCAAGAAAGCAGCTGCCTGACCTACTCTGTGGATAACCACTCAAAACGCCCCCTAGTGGGGCGTTTTGCTATCTGTCACTTTTGTCTGCCTCTTTATGCCTGGAGCGGGTTATGAATGTCCCTCGTGAAACCATCGCAGCCGTCGCCACCGCCCAGGGGCGTGGTGGTGTGGGCATCGTGCGTATTTCCGGACCGCTGGCCTGCGCTGCCGCCAAGGCCATCAGCGGCCGTGAGCTGAAACCGCGTTACGCCCATTACGGGCCATTTTTCAGCGATCGGGACGAAGTCCTGGATGAGGGGATCGCCCTGTATTTCCCGGGGCCGAACTCCTTTACCGGTGAAGACGTGCTGGAACTTCAGGGCCACGGCGGCCCGATCGTCCTGGATATGTTGTTGCAGCGTTGCCTGCAGCTGGGATGCCGCCTAGCCCGGCCGGGGGAATTCAGCGAGCGCGCGTTCCTCAACGACAAGCTCGACCTGGCCCAGGCCGAAGCCATCGCCGACCTGATCGAAGCCAGTTCCGCACAGGCCGCGCGCAATGCCTTGCGCTCTTTGCAGGGGGCATTCTCCAAGCGTGTGCATAACCTGACCGAGCAATTGATCGCGCTGCGCATCTACGTCGAGGCGGCCATTGATTTTCCCGAGGAAGAAATCGACTTCCTGGCCGATGGCCACGTCCTGCAGATGCTCGACGCGGTGCGCGACGAGTTATCCACCGTGGTCCGCGAAGCCGGCCAGGGCGCCTTGCTGCGTGATGGCATGACTGTGGTTATCGCTGGCCGACCCAACGCTGGCAAGTCCAGCCTGCTCAATGCCCTCGCCGGACGCGAAGCGGCGATTGTCACCGAGATCGCCGGCACCACCCGGGATGTGCTGCGTGAACATATCCACATCGACGGCATGCCGTTGCACGTTGTGGATACCGCAGGGTTGCGCGATACCGAGGACCAGGTGGAAAAGATCGGCGTGGAACGTGCCCTCAAGGCCATTGGCGAGGCCGATCGTGTACTGCTGGTGGTCGACGCCACGGCCCCGGAAGCGCTGGACCCCTTTGCCTTGTGGCCGGAGTTCCTGGAACAGCGGCCGGATCCGGCGAAAGTCACGCTGATCCGCAACAAGGCCGACCTGACCAGCGAAGCAATCGCCCTGGAGGTCAGCGACGATGGCCACGTGACTATCAGCCTCAGTGCCAAGGCAGGCGGCGAGGGCCTGGAACTGCTGCGTGAGCACCTCAAGGCCTGCATGGGTTACGAACAGACTTCCGAAAGCAGCTTCAGTGCACGCAGGCGTCACCTGGAAGCCCTGCACCACGCCAGCGACGCGCTTGAGCATGGCCGTGCGCAATTGACCCTGGCCGGCGCCGGCGAGCTGCTGGCTGAAGACCTGCGCCAGGCCCAGCAATCCCTGGGAGAAATTACCGGCGCTTTCAGCTCGGACGACCTGCTGGGCCGGATCTTCTCCAGCTTCTGCATCGGCAAATAACCCCATCTCCCTATAGGAGCAACCGTTCGACGGCTTGGTTGCTCGTGATGCTCATGACGGTGTTCCGCCGGCATCACGGGCAAACCCGCTCCTGCAATCCCTCGTACTCCCCATCATTTCCAAGTTTGTCGGGTGCAATTGGGCGCTCCGGCGGATTTCTTGTGGCCGCCATTTGGTCGGACGAGCCTTTTTCTGTGGATTAAGCCCTGTGAATAACTGCCCTTAGGCTCAGTTGATAACAGGGCGTCAAAACTGAGGAAAACCCGCTCTGTGGATAAGCATCACTTTAATCCACAGGCTTACACCGGTTATCCAAGGGCCTCGTTGCTACCTAACCACAGACTTTTGAGTCTCTGTACACATTGAAAACAAAGGGCTGTATAAATCTATCCACAGATAGGTCGGTGCCTAAGAATAAACATAAAAACAAAGATTTAATAAATTTCTTTCTTTTTAATTTCTATTGTCCGTGAGTCATCCACAGCTGGTTAAATTTTGTGCAAAGGGTTCTTTAGGAAGGGCGAAGACCCTATACTTGTCCGTTATCCCAAGAACCCATCCTTTTTTACCCATATAAGCAGGCACGAGGTGCGTGGTGGATTTCCCTTCCCGTTTTGAAGTGATCGTCATCGGCGGCGGTCATGCCGGTACCGAGGCAGCACTTGCATCAGCACGCATGGGGGCAAAAACCCTGTTGCTGACGCACAACGTGGAAACCCTCGGAGCAATGAGCTGCAATCCCGCGATTGGCGGGATCGGTAAAAGTCATCTGGTCAAAGAAATCGACGCCCTCGGCGGCGCGATGGCCATGGCTACCGATAAAGGTGGTATTCAGTTTCGGGTGTTGAACAGCCGTAAAGGCCCAGCCGTGCGTGCTACCCGCGCCCAGGCCGACCGTATTCTGTACAAGGCTGCTGTCCGCGAAATCCTGGAAAACCAGCCGAACCTGTGGATATTTCAACAGGCAGCGGATGACCTGATCGTCGAACAGGACCAGGTCCGCGGCGTCGTGACCCAAATGGGCCTGCGTTTCTTCGCCGAATCCGTGGTGTTGACCACCGGTACCTTCCTCGGCGGACTTATCCACATCGGGTTGCAGAATTATTCCGGCGGCCGTGCCGGTGATCCGCCGTCGATCGCTCTGGCTCGCCGTCTGCGCGAATTGCCTCTGCGTGTCGGCCGCCTGAAAACCGGTACGCCACCGCGCATCGACGGCCGGTCTGTGGATTTCTCGGTGATGACCGAGCAACCGGGCGATACGCCGATCCCGGTCATGTCTTTCCTGGGCAACAAGGAACAGCATCCGCGGCAGGTCAGTTGCTGGATTACTCATACCAATGCGCGGACTCACGAAATCATCGCTGCAAACCTCGACCGTTCGCCGATGTATTCCGATGCCGGCTCGATCGAGGGCATTGGCCCGCGCTACTGCCCGTCGATCGAAGACAAGATCCATCGCTTTGCCGACAAGGAAAGCCATCAGGTCTTCATCGAGCCGGAAGGCCTGACCACTCACGAGCTGTACCCGAACGGGATATCCACAAGCCTGCCGTTCGATGTGCAGCTGCAGATCGTGCAATCGATCCGCGGCATGGAAAACGCGCACATCGTGCGTCCCGGATATGCCATCGAGTACGACTACTTCGATCCGCGCGACCTGAAGTACAGCCTGGAAACCAAAGTGATCGGCGGCCTGTTCTTTGCCGGCCAGATCAACGGCACCACCGGTTACGAAGAAGCCGGCGCCCAGGGTCTGCTCGCCGGTGCCAACGCCGCATTGCGCGCGCAGGGCAAAGACAGCTGGTGCCCGCGTCGCGATGAAGCCTATATCGGTGTGTTGGTCGACGACCTGATTACCCTGGGAACCCAGGAACCATATCGGATGTTCACATCCCGTGCCGAATACCGCCTGATCCTGCGCGAAGACAATGCCGACCTGCGCCTGACCGAAAAAGGTCGGGAACTGGGCCTGGTAGACGATGTCCGTTGGGCCGCCTTCTGCAAAAAACGCGAAGGTATTGCCCTGGAAGAGCAACGCCTGAAAAGCACTTGGGTTCGTCCGGGTACCGAGCAGGGTGATGCGATCGCCGAAAAGTTCGGCACACCGCTGACCCATGAGTACAACTTGCTGAATCTGCTGAGCCGTCCGGAAATCGACTACGCTGGTTTGGTCGAAGTGACTGGGCAGGGCGCAGAAGATCCACAGGTCGCCGAGCAGGTCGAGATCAAGACCAAGTACGCCGGCTACATCGACCGCCAGCAGGATGAAATCGCTCGTCTGCGGGCCAGCGAAGACACCAAGCTGCCTGTGGATATCGACTACAGCAACATTTCCGGTCTCTCGAAAGAGATCCAGAGCAAGCTCGGCGCCACGCGTCCTGAAACCCTGGGCCAGGCCTCACGGATTCCGGGCGTGACCCCTGCAGCGATTTCGCTGTTGATGATTCACTTGAAAAAACGCGGCGCGGGCCGTCAGTTGGAGCAAAGCGCTTGAGTTCGCAGGTCACCTTGCAACATGCAGAAGAGTTATCCACAGGTGCTCGCCAACTCGGTGTCAACCTGACAGAAGCCCAGCACGAGTTGCTGCTGGGTTATCTGGCCCTGTTGATCAAATGGAACAAGGCTTACAACCTGACCGCAGTACGCGATCCGGATGAAATGGTCTCGCGTCATCTGCTCGATAGCCTGAGCGTGATGTCGTTCATCGAAAACGGCCGCTGGCTGGACGTTGGCAGCGGCGGCGGGATGCCGGGCATTCCATTGGCTATCCTGTTTCCGGATTCACAAGTGACCTGTCTGGACAGCAATGGCAAGAAAACCCGCTTCCTGACCCAGGTCAAACTGGAACTGAAACTGGATAACCTGCAAGTTATCCACAGTCGTGTCGAAGCTTTCCAGCCGCAGCAGCCATTCAACGGGATCATTTCCCGGGCATTCAGCAGCATGGAGAACTTCACCAACTGGACTCGCCACCTCGGCGACCGCGATACACGTTGGCTGGCAATGAAGGGCGTTCATCCCGCCGATGAGCTGGTAGCATTGCCGGCGGACTTCCACCTCGATAGCGAACACGCCCTGGCCGTACCCGGTTGCCAAGGCCAACGCCATCTGCTGATACTGCGCCGCACGGCATGATTGGGAACACAAGCAAGAATGGCTAAGGTATTCGCGATAGCGAACCAGAAAGGTGGTGTGGGCAAGACCACCACCTGCATCAACCTCGCAGCATCGCTGGTTGCTACCAAGCGCCGGGTGCTGTTGATCGATCTCGATCCACAGGGCAACGCCACCATGGGTAGCGGTGTGGATAAACATGGCCTGGAAAATTCGGTCTACGACCTGCTGATCGGCGAATGCGATCTGGCCCAGGCCATGCATTACTCAGAACACGGCGGCTATCAACTGCTGCCGGCGAACCGCGACCTGACCGCCGCGGAAGTGGTTCTTCTGGAAATGCAGATGAAGGAAAGCCGTCTGCGCAGTGCCCTGGCGCCGATCCGGGAAAACTACGATTACATTCTGATCGACTGCCCGCCGTCGCTGTCGATGCTCACGCTCAACGCCCTGGTTGCCGCCGATGGGGTCATTATCCCCATGCAGTGCGAGTACTTCGCTCTCGAAGGGCTGAGCGACCTTGTGGATAACATCAAGCGCATCTCCGAATTGCTCAATCCGAACCTCAAGGTTGAAGGCTTGCTGCGGACCATGTACGACCCGCGCCTGAGCCTGATGAACGATGTTTCCGCGCAACTCAAGGAACACTTCGGCGATCAGCTGTATGACACAGTGATCCCACGCAACATCCGTCTGGCGGAAGCTCCCAGTTATGGCATGCCGGCGTTGGTCTACGACAAACAGTCCCGCGGTGCCACCGCCTATCTGGCCCTTGCTGGCGAGATGGTTCGTCGGCAACGGAAAAATTCACGCGCAGCCGCTGCCCAGCCAACTTAAGGAATCCCCATGGCCGTCAAGAAACGAGGTCTCGGACGTGGACTGGATGCACTGTTGAGTGGTCCGACTGTCAGCTCGCTGGAAGAACAAGCAGTTCAAGCCGATGTGCGTGAGCTGCAACATTTGCCCTTGGACCTGATCCAGCGCGGCAAGTATCAGCCGCGTCGGGACATGGACCCTCAGGCACTGGAAGAATTGGCGAGCTCGATCAAGACTCAGGGCGTAATGCAGCCAATCGTGGTGCGTCCGATCGGTTCCGGCCGTTTTGAAATCATCGCCGGCGAGCGTCGCTGGCGCGCCAGCCAGCAGGCGGGCCAGGAAACCATTCCGGCGATGGTCCGCGATGTGCCCGACGAAACCGCCATCGCCATGGCGCTGATCGAGAATATCCAGCGCGAAGATCTCAATCCCATTGAGGAAGCGGTTGCCCTGCAGCGCCTGCAGCAGGAATTCCAGCTGACTCAGCAGCAGGTTGCCGAGGCTGTGGGTAAGTCCCGCGTCACCGTAGCCAACTTGCTGCGCCTGATCGCTTTGCCTGAAGTGATCAAGACCATGCTGTCCCACGGCGACCTGGAAATGGGTCATGCCCGTGCCTTGCTGGGTTTGCCGGAAAATCAACAGGTTGAAGGGGCGCGACACGTTGTCGCACGCGGCCTCACCGTACGCCAGACCGAAGCCCTGGTTCGCCAGTGGTTGAGTGGCAAACAGCAGCCTGTCGAACCTGTAAAACCCGACCCGGATATCGCGCGCCTGGAGCAACGCCTGGCCGAGCGCCTAGGCTCTGCGGTGCAGATTCGTCACGGAAAGAAAGGGAAAGGTCAGTTGGTGATCGGGTATAACTCCCTCGATGAGCTTCAAGGCGTCCTTGCACACATCCGCTGAAACATTTCCTCATGTAGCGTGCAGTCGGAAATCACTACCCGGCAGTTGAATAGGGGCTGAACCGCCCCTATACTCTGCGCGCATTTTGTCGGCACAAATTATGCCAAGTTATTGAATTCTGGCAGCCGACCCATGAGGAGCAAGAGTGATGGAAACCCGCACGCCAAACCGCCTGCCGTTCCATCGCTTGGCGGTTTTCCCGGTTTTATTGGCTCAATTGGTCGTTTTATTGCTGGCCGCCTTGGCGCTCTGGCATTGGCATGGAGTCGTAGCCGGATACTCAGGCCTTTGTGGGGGACTGATAGCCTTGCTCCCCAATGTGTATTTCGCTCATAGGGCATTTCGGTTTTCCGGCGCCCGAGCAGCTCAAGCCATCGTCCGGTCTTTTTATGCCGGCGAGGCGGGCAAACTGATTTTGACGGCAGTGCTCTTTGCATTGACGTTCGCAGGTGTGAAGCCATTGGCGCCGCTAGCTGTATTCGGCGTCTTCGTGCTGACCCAACTGGTCAGCTGGTTCGCTCCCCTGCTTATGAGAACAAGACTTTCGAGACCTTAGGGCGTTTGAGGCAACCATGGCAGAAACAACCGCTTCGGGCTATATCCAGCACCACTTGCAGAACCTGACCTTCGGTCAGCTACCTAATGGCGGCTGGGGCTTTGCCCACACCGCAGCAGAAGCCAAAGAAATGGGCTTCTGGGCATTCCACGTCGATACTCTTGGCTGGTCTGTGGCGTTGGGTCTGATCTTCGTTCTTCTTTTCCGCATGGCGGCCAAGAAGGCAACTTCCGGTCAGCCAGGTGCTTTGCAGAACTTCGTTGAAGTATTGGTCCAGTTCGTCGATGGCAGCGTGAAAGACAGCTTCCATGGCCGTAGCCCAGTGATTGCACCGCTGGCACTGACCATCTTCGTCTGGGTGTTCCTGATGAACGCCATCGACCTGATCCCGGTCGACTGGATTCCTCAACTGGCCATCCTGATCTCCGGCGATTCGCACATTCCTTTCCGTGCCGTGTCGACTACCGACCCGAACGCCACGCTGGCCATGGCCTTCTCGGTGTTTGCACTGATCATTTTCTACAGCATCAAGATCAAGGGCATCGGCGGCTTCATCGGCGAACTGACCCTGCACCCGTTCGGCAGCAAGAACATCTTTGTTCAAGCGCTGCTGATTCCGGTGAACTTCCTGCTTGAATTCGTGACGCTGATCGCCAAGCCAATCTCTCTGGCACTTCGTCTGTTCGGCAACATGTACGCTGGCGAACTGGTGTTCATCCTGATCGCCGTGATGTTCGGCAGCGGCCTGCTCTGGCTCAGCGGCCTGGGCGTGGTGCTGCAATGGGCGTGGGCTGTGTTCCACATCCTGATCATCACCCTGCAAGCGTTTATCTTCATGATGCTGACCATCGTCTACCTGTCGATGGCGCACGAAGAGAACCATTAAGACCGGTCTCGACCAGTCTGATGTCCCTCCCGGTCAAACGGGAGGGGGCCCGTCTAGGGCACGATGAAACGATTTGTTTTACCGCTTTAATCTAAAAAACCTAAACCATACGACGTAAAAGTCGGGAGGAAAGATGGAAACTGTAGTTGGTCTAACCGCTATCGCTGTTGCACTGTTGATCGGCCTGGGCGCACTGGGTACCGCAATTGGTTTCGGCCTGTTGGGCGGCAAGTTCCTGGAAGGCGCTGCGCGTCAGCCAGAAATGGTTCCAATGCTGCAAGTTAAAATGTTCATCGTTGCCGGCCTGCTCGACGCCGTGACCATGATCGGCGTTGGTATCGCTCTGTTCTTCACCTTCGCGAACCCCTTCGTTGGTCAACTCGCTGGCTAATCACTCGAATTTTCGAGTTGATTGGTGTGATGGACAACGAACGAGCGAGGTGTTGGCGTGAACATTAATGCAACCCTGATTGGCCAGTCCGTTGCGTTCTTCATTTTTGTACTGTTTTGCATGAAGTTCGTGTGGCCTCCGGTCATCGCGGCTTTGCACGAACGTCAGAAGAAGATCGCGGATGGACTGGACGCTGCCAGCCGAGCAGCTCGCGACCTGGAACTGGCCCAAGAGAAAGCGGGTCAGCAACTGCGCGAAGCAAAAGCTCAGGCAGCCGAAATCATTGAGCAAGCCAAGAAACGCGGTAACCAGATCGTCGAAGAGGCTGTTGAAAAAGCCCGTGTCGACGCTGACCGTGTGAAGGTTCAGGCTCAGGCCGAGATCGAGCAGGAACTGAACAGTGTCAAAGACGCGCTGCGTGCCCAACTGGGTGTGCTGGCCGTTGGCGGCGCCGAGAAGATCCTGGGTGCCACAATCGATCAAAACGCGCACGCGGAGCTGGTTAACAAACTGGCTGCTGAAATTTAAGCGAGGGCGATCATGGCAGAACTGACCACGTTGGCCCGACCTTACGCTAAGGCGGCCTTCGAGCACGCTCAGGCCCACCAGCAGCTGGCCTCTTGGTCAGCCATGCTCGGCCTGGCTGCAGCAGTGTCGCAAGACGACACCATGCGGCGCGTGCTCAAGGCCCCGCGACTGACGAGCGCAGACAAGGCCGCCACGTTTATCGACGTGTGCGGCGACAAGTTCGATGCCAAGGCACAGAATTTCATCCACGTCGTTGCCGAAAACGACCGTCTCCTGCTTCTGCCGGAGATCGCCGCCCTGTTCGACCTGTACAAGGCCGAGCAAGAGAAGTCGGTAGATGTGGAAGTCACCAGTGCTTTTGCGTTGAACCAAGAACAGCAAGACAAACTCGCCAAGGTTCTCAGTGCACGACTCGACCGGGAAGTGCGCCTGCAAGTTGCGGAGGACGCTGCCCTGATTGGTGGTGTCGTCATCCGCACCGGCGACCTGGTTATCGATGGCTCGATTCGCGGCAAAATCGCGAAACTTGCCGAAGCATTGAAATCTTGAGTTTGAAGGGGCAGCAGAGCAATGCAGCAACTCAATCCTTCCGAAATAAGTGAAATTATCAAGGGCCGCATCGAAAAGCTCGATGTGACCTCCCAAGCCCGTAACGAAGGCACTGTCGTCAGCGTTTCTGACGGTATCGTGCGGATTCACGGTCTGGCCGACGTCATGTACGGCGAGATGATCGAGTTTCCGGGCGGTGTCTACGGTATGGCACTCAACCTCGAGCAAGACTCCGTAGGTGCCGTTGTACTGGGCGCATACACGACTCTGGCTGAAGGCATGAGCGCCAAGTGCACCGGCCGCATCCTCGAAGTTCCGGTTGGTAAGGAACTGCTGGGTCGCGTAGTCGACGCACTGGGTAACCCAGTTGACGGCAAAGGTCCGCTGAACAACACCGAGACCGACGCGGTCGAGAAAGTTGCTCCAGGCGTGATCTGGCGTAAGTCGGTAGACCAGCCTGTACAGACTGGCTACAAGGCTGTCGATGCCATGATCCCTGTCGGCCGTGGCCAGCGTGAGCTGATCATCGGGGACCGTCAGATCGGTAAGACCGCTCTGGCGATCGACGCGATCATCAACCAGAAAGACAGCGGCATCTTCTGTGTATACGTGGCTATCGGTCAGAAACAATCGACCATCGCCAACGTTGTTCGCAAGCTGGAAGAAAACGGCGCTCTGGCCAACACCATCATCGTGGCTGCCAGTGCTTCCGAATCCGCAGCCCTGCAATTCCTGGCACCGTACTCCGGTTGCACCATGGGCGAATTCTTCCGCGATCGCGGTGAAGACGCGCTGATCGTTTATGACGATCTGTCCAAGCAAGCAGTGGCTTACCGCCAGATTTCCCTGCTGCTGCGCCGTCCACCAGGCCGTGAAGCTTACCCAGGCGACGTGTTCTATCTCCACTCCCGTCTGCTGGAGCGCGCATCCCGCGTTTCGGAAGAGTACGTAGAGAAGTTCACCAACGGCGCGGTAACTGGCAAGACCGGTTCCCTGACCGCACTGCCGATCATCGAAACCCAGGCTGGCGACGTTTCCGCGTTCGTTCCGACCAACGTGATTTCCATCACCGACGGTCAGATCTTCCTGGAATCGGCCATGTTCAACTCCGGCATCCGCCCGGCAGTGAACGCCGGTGTTTCGGTATCCCGTGTAGGTGGTGCCGCTCAGACCAAGATCATCAAGAAGCTGTCCGGTGGTATCCGTACCGCCCTGGCTCAGTACCGTGAACTGGCGGCATTCGCTCAGTTCGCTTCTGACCTGGACGAAGCGACCCGTAAGCAACTTGAACACGGTCAGCGCGTTACCGAGCTGATGAAGCAGAAGCAATACGCGCCTATGTCCATCGCTGACATGTCGCTGTCGCTGTATGCCGCTGAACGTGGGTTCCTGACTGACGTCGAAATCGCCAAGATCGGTAGCTTCGAACAAGCGCTGATTGCTTACTTCAACCGCGATCACGCCGATTTGATGGCGAAGATCAACGTGAAGGGTGACTTCAATGACGAAATCGACGCTGGCCTGAAAGCCGGTATCGAGAAGTTCAAGGCCACCCAAACCTGGTAAGCCGCAGCGGGGGCCGCGAGGCTCCCGCTTGCTAACCTGATAGGTGTTACATGGCAGGCGCAAAAGAGATTCGCAGTAAGATTGCGAGCATCAAAAGCACGCAAAAGATTACCAGCGCCATGGAAAAAGTGGCGGTCAGCAAAATGCGCAAGGCACAAATGCGCATGGCTGCTAGCCGTCCTTACGCGGAGCGCATCCGCCAGGTTATTGGTCATCTGGCCAACGCCAACCCGGAATATCGCCACCCGTTCATGATCGACCGCGCAATCAAGCGCGTCGGTTATATCGTGGTGAGCAGTGACCGTGGTCTGTGCGGTGGTTTGAATACCAACCTGTTCAAGGCTTTGGTCAAGGACATGGCGGTAAACCGCGAAAATGGCGTCGAGATCGATCTATGCGTGGTTGGCAGCAAAGGTGCGGCTTTCTTCCGTAACTTCGGCGGTAACGTCGTCGCTGCAATCAGCCACCTGGGCGAAGAGCCGTCGATCAATGATCTGATCGGCAGCGTCAAGGTGATGCTGGATGCCTACCTGGATGGCCGGATTGACCGCCTGTCCGTGGTGTCCAACAAGTTCATCAACACCATGACGCAACAGCCTACGGTGGAGCAGTTGATTCCGCTGGTGGCAACCCCGGATCAAGAACTCAAGCACCACTGGGACTATCTCTACGAACCGGATGCCAAAGAGCTGCTTGACGGCCTGATGGTTCGCTACGTGGAGTCGCAGGTCTACCAGGCGGTGGTCGAGAACAACGCGGCTGAACAAGCTGCGCGGATGATCGCGATGAAGAACGCTACCGACAACGCCGGTGATTTGATCAGCGATTTGCAGCTGATCTACAACAAGGCGCGTCAGGCTGCGATCACCCAAGAGATCTCGGAAATCGTCGGCGGCGCTGCCGCGGTTTAACGGTTCAAATATTCAGAGGATCCAGCTATGAGTAGCGGACGTATCGTTCAAATCATCGGCGCCGTTATCGACGTGGAATTTCCACGCGACAGCGTACCGAGCATCTACGACGCCTTGAAGGTTCAAGGCGCCGAAACCACTCTGGAAGTTCAGCAGCAGCTGGGCGACGGCGTGGTACGTACCATTGCGATGGGCTCCACCGAGGGCTTGAAGCGCGGTCTGGACGTCAACAACACTGGCGCAGCCATCTCCGTACCGGTCGGTAAAGCGACCCTGGGCCGGATCATGGACGTACTGGGCAACCCGATCGACGAAGCTGGCCCTATCGGCGAAGAAGAGCGTTGGGGCATTCACCGTCCTGCGCCGTCCTTCGCTGAACAAGCTGGCGGCAACGACCTCCTGGAAACCGGCATCAAGGTTATCGACCTGGTTTGCCCGTTCGCCAAGGGCGGTAAAGTCGGTCTGTTCGGTGGTGCCGGTGTGGGCAAAACCGTAAACATGATGGAACTGATCCGTAACATCGCCATCGAGCACAGCGGTTATTCCGTGTTCGCCGGTGTGGGTGAGCGTACTCGTGAGGGTAACGACTTCTACCACGAGATGAAGGATTCCAACGTTCTGGACAAAGTGGCACTGGTATACGGCCAGATGAACGAGCCGCCGGGAAACCGTCTGCGCGTAGCTCTGACCGGCCTGACCATGGCCGAGAAGTTCCGTGACGAAGGTAACGACGTTCTGCTGTTCGTCGACAACATCTATCGTTACACCCTGGCCGGTACCGAAGTATCCGCACTGCTGGGCCGTATGCCTTCCGCAGTAGGTTACCAGCCGACCCTGGCTGAAGAGATGGGCGTTCTGCAAGAACGTATCACTTCGACCAAGCAAGGCTCGATCACCTCGATCCAAGCGGTATACGTACCTGCGGACGACTTGACCGACCCGTCGCCAGCGACCACCTTCGCCCACTTGGACGCCACCGTCGTACTGTCCCGTGACATCGCTTCCCTGGGTATCTACCCAGCGGTAGATCCACTGGACTCGACTTCCCGTCAGCTGGACCCGAACGTGATCGGCAACGAGCACTATGAAACCGCTCGCGGCGTTCAGTACGTGCTGCAGCGCTACAAAGAGCTGAAGGACATCATTGCGATCCTGGGTATGGACGAACTGTCCGAAGCCGACAAGCAACTGGTATCCCGCGCTCGTAAGATCCAGCGCTTCCTGTCGCAGCCGTTCTTCGTGGCTGAAGTCTTCACTGGTTCTCCAGGCAAATACGTTTCCCTGAAAGACACCATCGCTGGCTTCAAAGGCATCCTCAACGGTGACTACGACCACCTGCCAGAACAAGCGTTCTACATGGTCGGCGGCATCGAAGAAGCGATCGAGAAAGCCAAGAAACTGTAATCCCGGCGCCCGGCAACGGGCGCTAATTTAGGTTGAGGCAAGCAGATGGCTATGACAGTCCATTGCGATATCGTCAGCGCGGAAGGGGAAATCTTCTCCGGTCTGGTCGAGATGGTGATCGCACACGGCGAGCTCGGGGATCTTGGTATCGCCCTGGGTCACGCTCCGCTGATCACTAATCTGAAACCAGGTCCGATCCGCTTGATCAAGCAGGGCGGGGAAACCGAGGTGTTCTACATCTCTGGTGGTTTCCTCGAGGTTCAGCCGAACATGGTCAAGGTTCTTGCCGACACCGTGCAGCGTGCTGCCGACCTGGACGAAGCCTCCGCTCAGGAAGCCGTCAAGGCTGCTGAGAAGGCCCTGAATGAAAAAGGCGCAGATTTCGACTACGGTTCTGCTGCTGCACGTCTGGCCGAGGCCGCAGCCCAGCTGCGCACCGTCCAGCAGATCCGCAAGAAGTTCGGCGGCTAAGCCGCGGGATTTCCGCGTGATTGATTAAAAAGGGTAGCCTCGGCTACCCTTTTTCTTTTTTTGCAATTCACCTCATGGTCGCAGTCGCTGACCCTCCAGGATTGGTAGCCAGTCATGTCTCTCGAAATCGTTATTCTCGCTGCCGGTCAAGGCACCCGCATGCGTTCCTCGTTGCCAAAGGTGCTGCACCCGGTGGCGGGCAACTCCATGCTTGGTCATGTTATCCACAGCGCCCGGCAACTCGATCCACAACGCATCCATGTCGTTATCGGTCACGGTGCCGATGCGGTGCGTGAGCGCTTGGCGGCGGACGACCTGAATTTCGTGCTGCAGGACAAGCAATTGGGTACCGGTCACGCCACCGCCCAGGCGGTGCCGTTCATTACCGCCGACACTGTGTTGATTCTCTACGGTGACGTGCCGCTGATCGAAGTCGAAACCCTGCAGCGCTTGCTCAAGCACGTTGTTCCCGGGCAAATGGGATTGCTGACCGTGGAGCTGGACGACCCGACCGGGTATGGCCGGATCGTTCGCGATGCCGACGGCAGGGTCGCAGCCATTGTCGAGCACAAGGACGCCAGCGAAGCGCAACGCGCTATCACCGAAGGCAACACTGGCATCCTTGCCGTGCCGGCGAATCGCCTTGCCGACTGGATGAGTCGTCTGTCGAATAACAACGCCCAGGGCGAGTATTACCTGACTGATGTGATCGAGATAGCGGTCAGCGATGGTCTGTTGGTGGCCACCGAGCAACCGCACGATCCGATGGAAGTGCAGGGCGCCAACGATCGCAAGCAGCTGTCCGAGCTGGAGCGTCATTACCAGTTGCGCGAAGGTCGGCGCCTGATGGCTCAGGGCGTGACCCTGCGCGACCCGGCACGTTTCGATGTGCGCGGTGAAGTGACGGTGGGCCGCGACGTGCTGATCGACATCAACGTGATTCTCGAAGGCCGCGTGGTCATCGAGGACGACGTGGTGATCGGCCCGAACTGCGTGATCAAGGACAGCACCCTGCGTAAGGGCGTGGTGATCAAGGCCAACAGCCATATCGAAGGTGCGGTACTGGGTGAAGGCAGCGATGCCGGTCCGTTCGCCCGCCTGCGCCAGGGCACTGTTCTCGAAGCCCGTGCTCATGTGGGTAACTTTGTCGAGTTGAAGAACGCACGCATGGGCGAGGGCGCCAAGGCAGGACACCTGGCCTACCTGGGCGATGCCGAGATCGGTGCGCGCAGCAACATCGGCGCCGGCACCATTACCTGCAACTACGATGGCGCCAACAAGCATCGGACGGTGCTGGGCGAAGACGTCTTCATCGGTTCCAACAACTCGTTGGTGGCACCTGTGGATATCCAGGATGGCGCGACCACCGCGGCCGGTTCCACCATCAACCAGACTGTGGAAAAAGCCCAGCTGGCCGTGGCCCGCGCCCGACAGAAGAATATCGACGGCTGGAAACGCCCGGTGAAAATCAAGAAGAGCTGAGTTATCCACAGCCGAGGCAAGGTCGGTGCTGTTCGTTCTGCCTATGGTGAGCAAACTCGCGGCTACAGGATTGATACCCATCCTTCTGTGGCCGCGAAGCGTCATCCCTGTGGATAATTCCTTCAGGCTGTTATCCACAGCATTTTTTCATTTCCCTCGCTTGACGAATTTCCGGCAATAGGTTTTGATTGCTTCCGTTATCTTTCGAATCGAAACTTAAGTGCTCATGTCGAAACGCAATACGCCCCAGCGCCGTCACAACATTCTGGCCTTGCTCAATGAACAGGGCGAGGTGAGCGTGGATGAGCTGGCTAAACGCTTCGAAACTTCGGAAGTTACGATCCGCAAGGACCTGGCGGCCCTGGAGAGCAACGGCTTGTTGCTGCGGCGCTACGGCGGCGCGATCACTATGCCGCAGGAACTGGTCGGCGATATGGGCCAGCCAGTCTCCCCCTATAAACAAGCCATCGCCCGCGCGGCGGTTGCGCGGATTCGCGAACACGCCCGCATCATCATCGACAGTGGCAGTACCACCGCGGCCATGATTCCCGAACTCGGCCAGCAGCCGGGCCTGGTGGTCATGACCAACTCGCTGCACGTGGCCAATGCCCTGAGCGAACTGGAGCACGAGCCGGTGCTATTGATGACCGGCGGTACCTGGGACCCTCACTCCGAGTCGTTCCAGGGGCAGGTCGCCGAGCAGGTATTGCGTTCCTACGACTTCGACCAGCTGTTTATCGGTGCCGACGGCATCGACCTGGTGCGCGGGACCACCACCTTCAACGAGTTGCTCGGCCTGAGCCGGGTGATGGCCGAGGTGGCGCGGGAAGTCGTGGTGATGGTCGAGGCCGACAAGATCGGCCGCAAGATTCCCAACCTGGAGCTGCCCTGGAGCAGCGTCCATACCCTTATTACCGATGATCGCCTGCCTGCAGAGGCCCGCGACCAGATTCAAGCCCGCGGCATCACGCTGATTTGCGCGGCAGTCATCTAGGAGAGAAACCATGTGTGGAATTGTTGGCGCCGTTGCTGAACGGAATATCACGGCCATCCTGCTCGAAGGCCTCAAGCGTCTCGAATACCGCGGCTACGACAGCGCCGGGGTGGCGGTCCTGACCAACGATGGCAAGCTCGAGCGCCTGCGTCGTCCGGGCAAGGTCAGCGAGCTGGAACAGGCCCTGGCCGGCGAGCCGCTGGTCGGTCGCCTGGGCATCGCCCACACCCGCTGGGCCACTCACGGCGCGCCATGCGAGCGTAACGCCCACCCGCATTTCTCCGGCGACCTGGCGGTGGTGCACAACGGCATCATCGAGAACCATGAAGTCCTGCGCGAGCAACTCAAGGGCCTGGGTTACGTGTTCACCTCGGACACCGACACCGAGGTCATCGCCCACCTGCTGGAGCACAAACTCAAGGACCTGGGCGACCTGACCGTGGCCCTGAAAGCCACCGTCAAGGAACTGCATGGCGCCTATGGCCTGGCCGTGATCAGCGCCAGCCAGCCGGGCCGCCTGGTCGCCGCCCGCAGTGGCAGTCCGCTGGTGATCGGCCTGGGCCTGGGGGAAAACTTCCTGGCTTCCGACCAACTGGCCCTGCGTCAGGTAACCGATCGCTTCATGTACCTGGAAGAGGGCGATATCGCCGAGATTCGCCGCGACAGCGTGCAGATCTGGGATGTCGACGGCAAAGCGGTCGAGCGTGAAGCCGTGCAATACCGTGATGGCGCCGAGGCCGCCGAGAAAGGCGAGTTCCGCCACTTCATGCTCAAGGAAATCCACGAGCAGCCAGCCGTGGTGCAACGCACCCTCGAAGGCCGCCTGAGCCCGAACCAGGTGCTGGTCCAGGCTTTCGGCCCGCAGGCCGCCGAGCTGTTCGCCAAGGTGCGCAACGTGCAGATCGTCGCCTGCGGCACCAGCTACCACGCCGGCATGGTTGCCCGTTACTGGCTGGAAGAACTGGCCGGGATTCCGTGCCAGGTCGAAGTGGCCAGCGAGTTCCGCTACCGCAAGGTGGTGGTGCAGCCGGATACCCTGTTCGTGACCATTTCCCAGTCCGGCGAAACCGCCGACACCCTGGCCGCGCTGCGGAATGCCAAGGAGCTGGGTTTCCTCGCCAGCCTGGCGATCTGCAACGTCGGTATCAGCTCGCTGGTGCGTGAGTCCGACCTGACCCTGCTGACCCAGGCCGGTCGCGAAATCGGCGTGGCATCGACCAAAGCCTTTACCACCCAGCTGGTTGGCCTGCTGTTGCTGACCCTGTCCCTGGGTCAGGTCCGCGGCACCCTGGGCGAAGGCGTCGAAGCCACCCTGGTGGAAGAACTGCGGCGCTTGCCGACCCGCCTGGGCGAAGCCCTGGCGATGGACAGCACGGTGGAAAAAATCGCCGAGCTGTTCGCCGAGAAGCACCACACCCTGTTCCTCGGTCGTGGCGCACAGTTCCCGGTGGCGATGGAAGGGGCACTCAAACTCAAGGAAATCTCCTACATCCACGCCGAAGCCTACCCGGCCGGCGAGCTCAAGCACGGTCCGCTGGCCCTTGTGGATAACGACATGCCCGTCGTCACCGTGGCGCCGAACAACGAGTTGCTGGAGAAGCTCAAGTCCAACCTGCAGGAAGTCCGCGCCCGTGGCGGCGAGCTGATCGTCTTTGCCGACGAGCAGGCCGGCATGACCAACGGCGAGGGCACGCATGTTATCCACATGCCGCATATCCACGACATCCTGTCGCCGATCCTCTACACCATCCCGCTGCAGCTGCTGTCGTATTACGTGGCGGTGCTCAAGGGCACTGACGTCGACCAGCCGCGCAACCTGGCCAAGTCCGTCACGGTGGAGTGAGTTATCCACAAGCCGGCTGCATTGATGGCTGCGCGGAATAAAGATTGACACAAAAGAATAAAGTTTGACACAACGTGTAAACCCCCATATCTACGTAATGCTGTTCACTTAAGGAAGCTCCGATCAACTTGCCGCTCGGTTGCTGCAAGTTGATCGGAGCTTCCCTAAGTAATAAAAACTGTCGCAGCTTGGAGATCCGCTTGGATCTCCAAGCTCTATAACTTCCGCTGACGCTCGTCACCCATCGTCGCTAGTTTGGGACTCATTCCTCACGTACTCATTACATGCTATTGCGCATCTAGAATGCCGCCATACGCGGGCCGCAGATGCTTCATGAAAAAGGACGTCTGGCTCGCCTTTATCGATTGATGAAAAAGGACATTCCCGATATCAATTCTGCGCATATGTTGCTGTTGACTCTGTTTGCCAGCCATCACCAGAAGATGGTGTTGGTGGACTATGAAGACACCGCAAACGCGGTTGGCTTTGTGCACCGCAATTACTGGGATACCAGCGCGTTCAGTTCCTGTAGCCACTCCTTCTTAGAATGAGCGTTTTATGCATGCTGCTTTCAACGCCCTCGCTACAATATGATCGATTAGCCGTTACCCCAGTTGTTATCCTGAGTGAGCTGGCGAGCCTGTCTTTTGAAATTTGAAGTAAAAGGGTTCTACTCCGCTGTGCGATGAATTGCTCCTCTGATGAGATGATTTATAGGTCAATCAAACTACAGGTTGTCGTTGTCTGCCTGGATAGTTCTTAGAGTGCACAAGAATTAATATGAAGTCGAAATTAAAAGTAAAAGCAGCATTTTCTGGGATTGAAGCAGGTAGTCCCTTTGATCAGGTGGATAGTTTCAGTCATCGTTATGATCGCGGTGGTGTCGGTCTGGTGAACAGCAAGCCATCGTTCACTGCGGATCAAGCGGCGATGCAAATGCTGCGTAGCGGCACGAGTTGGAAGGATAAGGATGGCGACGGAAAAATCAGCCTCAGCTACTCTTTTCTTACTTCAGAGCCGTCTTATTTTAATCCTGCGTGGGGTACTTTCAGCGAGTTCAGTGCGTTGCAAAAAGCTCAGGCCGTGCTAGCACTGCAGTCTTGGTCCGATGTCGCCAATGTCACTTTCATCGACGCGCCCGCCGGGGGCGATGGCCACTTGACGTTTGGCAACTTCAGCACCAGTAATGGCGGCGCCGCGTTCGCTTACTTGCCCTGGGACGGTAATACTGATGGTCAGTCTTGGTACTTGGTCAATGATCGGTATCAGAGTAACTTGGCCCCGGACAACGGTAACTACGGGCGCCAGACCTTGATTCATGAAATTGGTCATACCCTAGGTTTGTCTCATCCAGGCAAATACAATGGCAGCAATTCAACTTATAATAGCGCTGCCTCCTATGCGGAGGACACCCGCGGGTACAGCGTCATGAGTTACTGGAGCGAAAGACATACGCAGCAGAACTTCAGCGAAAATGGTAGTTGGGTATACTCGTCCGCACCGCTAATGGACGACATTGTTGCAATTCAAAAGCTTTACGGCGTCAATTTTAATACCCGCTCCGAAAACACGGTCTACGGTTTTAACTCAAATACCGGGCGTGACTTCTATAATGCGGCCTCATCGGAGTCCCAGGTGGTATTCTCGGTGTGGGATGGTGGTGGTTATGACACCTTGGACTTTTCCGGTTTCAGCCAGAACCAGAGGATCAACCTCAATGAAGGTTCGTTCTCTGATGTGGGTGGGCTGGTGGGAAACGTCTCCATCGTTCGTGGGGTGGTGATTGAAAGCGCCATCGGTGGTTCGGGTGATGATCTATTGATTGGTAATTCCCTTGCTAACATCCTCGAAGGCGGTGCTGGCGATGACTTCATTTATGGCGGTGGCGGCAGAGATTCATTGTGGGGTGGTGCAGGAGCTGACACCTTCGTGTTCGGCCCTGCCAGCGACTCGACGGTGACGGCGCCTGTCTGGATCATGGATTTTGCCAGTGGTGAGGACAAGATCGACCTGTCAGGGATATGGGCATTCTCATCTGCCTACGCAGAGTTGAACTTCGTCAGTAGTTTCACCGGCCGTGCCGGGGACGCCATCCTGACTCACTATCAGGCCACCAATCAGACCAGCCTGATGATCGATCTCACCGGACATCGCATGGTTGATTTTGCAGTGGGCACTGTAGGTCTGGCAGCTAGCACGGATATCGTGGCCTGAATTAAAAGCTGCTTCCTGTCTGAAAGATTGAAAATGATTGAAGATTTCATCACCCAGGGTCAAAAAACCGACGCTCAAGAAGCAACGACCGTTTGATGCTCAGCGGTATCCTGTAAGCATGGCGCGATATACCTGAGCGTTTCGGGCCTTGGTCGACGCTCTATCAACGCTTTCGCAATAGGCGAAATTATTCAGACGTCGTTACTTGTGCTTTGATAAAGGGCTTATGGTGTGCATGGTGGTGCGAATGCCTCAATATTTTACTTCTGAGGTTGTCTTTTTTTCGGTTTTTCGAATGACATTAAATTGTTGTCTTAAAAGTAAACTGGATTGACAAAAAGCGACGGCGGACAAGCTCATCTCAGTTATAGCGTGCACCCACGCATCAGTGCATTTTTTCCGGTACGGCAAAGTTGAACTTTGTTAGAGATTTCACCGGCAGTGCTGGTGAAGCAGTGTTGGTTTACTTCTCTAGGCTCTGTACGAAAAGTGGCTGCGCTCGGTCATGCTGCGTTAAAAACAGGCTCGGAATGCTCATGTAGGCCCCTACACTCCGCTTCCTCGCCTGTTTTTGCCTTGCCTGACCTTCGCTCGCCGACTTTTCGTACAGACCCTAG